>JBJMHG010000024.1:0-8357 GCA_045807485.1 Actinomycetes bacterium | reverse complement strand
GTACACCGAGTACCTGATGCGGGCACTACCTGCTGTCGCACGTGCCGTGTCGAGCAACCCCGAAGCGTATGTGTACCTGGCCGAGTCGATTCGGCACTGGCCGAACCAATCCGGACTGGCTTCTGTCATGCAGCGGACCGGGTGGACGGAGGTGGCCTGGCGCGACCTCAGCGGCGGAATCGTCGCCCTGCACCGCGCGCGTCGGCCTCCGGGGTGACTCGCCTGCTGGCTTGACCGGTGCCTTCCGGGCCGCCGGAAAGCTTGCGTTGTCGGGTCTGCCTAAGCGGAATAGACTGTACGAGCGCTCGTGAATGCTTTCACAAAGTCCCACGAACCCGCCCCTGACAACAGTTCGAACCCGCCTCGCGCCCAGGACTCTCGTGCCTCAGCAGCCTTCCGACCGATCAGCCGACGTCATCGTCGTCGGCGCTGGTCCTGCTGGCTCCACGACCGCCTACCACCTGGCCCAGTCGGGGCTCGACGTATTGCTGCTGGAAAAGACAGCCTTCCCACGCGAGAAGGTCTGCGGCGACGGGCTCACCCCTCGAGCGGTCAAGCAGCTGCTGGCGATGGGTGTCGACCCAGACCCGGCGGAGGGCTGGATCCGCAACCAGGGGCTTCGCATCATCGGTGGAGGCATGCGGCTCGAGCTGCCATGGCCAGATCTGGCGTCGTTTCCTGACTACGGGTTGGTGCGTACCCGCGAGGACTTCGACGAGATCCTCGCGCGACAGGCCCAGAAGGCTGGTGCGCGCCTCCGCGAGGGCACCGCTGTCACGGGGCCAGTGCTTGATCAGCTCGGACGGATCGTTGGCGTCACGGCTAGAACCACAGAACCAGATGGAGCCAAGGGTCAAGAGGTCGAGTTCAGCGCCCCCTTGGTCGTGGCAGCCGATGGAAACTCAACTCGCCTCTCGCTCGCCATGGGCCTTCGCAAGCGGGACGACCGACCACTCGGTGTCGCCGTTCGCACCTACTACACCAGCCCCAGGCATGACGATGACTGGCTCGAGTCGTGGCTAGAGCTGTGGGACGGCGACCGACTTCTTCCCGGGTACGGATGGATCTTTGGGGTGGGAGACGGTCGGGTCAATGCTGGTCTTGGAATCTTGAACTCTTCGAAGGCGTTCCAGAACGTTGACTACCGGGACCTGTTGCGGCGTTGGCTCGACACGACCCCCGAGGAGTGGGGACTGCGTGAAGAGAACCGCACCCAGGTCACGCGCGGAGCCGCCCTTCCTATGGGGTTCAACCGGACGCCGCACTACACGCGGGGGATGCTCCTAGTCGGTGATGCTGGCGGCATGGTGAATCCGTTCAACGGAGAAGGCATCGCCTATGCGATGGAGTCGGGTGCCATGGCCTCGGAAACGATTGTGCAGGCGCTGGGACGCCCGACGGCTGCCGCCCGCGAGCGCGCGCTTCACGCGTATCCGACGGCGCTCAAGGAGGCGTACGGCGGGTATTACACGCTGGGCCGCGTCTTCGTGAAGCTGATCGGCAACCCGAACGTCATGAAGCTGGCGACTCGTCACGGACTGCCTCACCCAACGCTCATGAAGTTCACCTTGAAGCTCTTGGCAAACCTCACCGATCCCCGCGACGGAGACCCGACCGACAAGGTGATCAACGCACTGACGAAGGTGGTTCCCGCAGCGTGATATTCCGGCAGATTTCTGTCTTGCACCCCACCAGGGGAAATGCTTTTCGCCGCCCTAGTATGAGCGGCGGTTCGAGGCCAGCTGGCCGACCCGTTGCTCGGATCGAATCCCGAGCTGCCGCAGGACGCGAAGGGAGCGGCCCGCTGTGAATCCCATCGTTCCGATTCTCTTCCTCGGTGTCTTGGCCTTCGGTTTCGCGGCATTCTCGATCGTCGCCGGTTCGCTGTCGGGCCCTCGTCGCTACAACCGCGCCAAGCTCGATGCCTACGAATGCGGCATAGACCCGACGCCGCAGCCCATCGGCGGAGGTCGGTTCCCGGTGAAGTACTACCTCACCGCGATGTTGTTCATTCTCTTCGACATCGAAATCGTCTTCTTGTATCCGTGGGCTGTTCTCTTCGACCGAATGGCCATCTTCGGCCTTGTCGAGATGCTCCTCTTCATCGCGACGCTTGGTGTTGCGTACGCATATGTATGGCGTCGCGGGGGGCTCGAATGGGACTAGCTCGAATGGGACTAGCGCTGAGCACGTTCACTCCGCCCATCTCGCACGGATTCAGGAGGTGGCTCCATGGGTCTTGAGGAACAGGTACCAAGTGGCTTCATGCTCACGACGGTCGAGAAGTTCGCCGGGTGGGCGCGGTCGTCGTCGTTGTGGCCGGCCACCTTCGGTTTGGCGTGCTGCGCCATTGAGATGATGGCCACCGGCGCGGGGCGCTATGACCTGGCGCGTTTTGGCATGGAGGTCTTTCGTGCCTCGCCACGTCAGGCCGACCTCATGATCGTGGCCGGGCGGGTCAGCCAGAAGATGGCACCGGTGCTCCGCCAGATCTACGACCAGATGGCCGAGCCGAAGTGGGTCCTTTCAATGGGCGCCTGCGCATCCAGCGGTGGGATGTTCAACAACTACGCCATCGTCCAAGGAGTCGACCACGTCGTGCCGGTCGACATCTACCTTCCAGGGTGCCCACCGCGTCCCGAGCAGTTGTTGGACGCGATCTTGAAGCTCCACGAGCAGATCAAGAACGAGAAGCTCGGTGCACAGCGGGTGCAGTGGCAGCGTGAGCTCGAGGAGTCTGCGCTGCAAGCAGTCCCCACCAGCGAGATGAAGGGCTTGCTCCGATGAGCGAGCACGAGACCAGCCCGGAAATCGTTCCCGCCGATGCAGCGACGCTCGACGTCGTTGACGTCCGGGGTGGCATGTTCGGGGTGACCGATGGCGGTGACACCACCGGCTTCAGCGGCTTGGTGAGAACAGTGGCCATCGCCCCAGCAGCGTCGCGCCCTTATGGCGGATGGTTTGACGAGGTGGCCGACCAGCTTGAGCGAGCCTTCCCACAGCTGGGGGACGCGGTCGAGAAGGTCGTCGTCGAGTTCGGCGAGATCACGTTCCACATCAGGCGCGAGCGGCTGGTCGAGGTGGCTCAGATGCTGCGCGACGATGTGGCGCTTCGCTTCGAGATGTGCCTGGGCGTGAGCGGCGTCCACTGGCCGGGAGACGTCGGACGCGAACTGCACGCCGTCTACCCGCTGCTTTCGATCACACACAATCGAAGGATCAAGCTCGAGGTTGCCTGCCCTGACAGCGACCCGCACATCCCATCCCTGTACTCGGTCTATCCGACCAATGACTGGCACGAGCGCGAGACGTTCGACTTCTTCGGAATCATCTTCGACGGCCATCCGTCGCTCAGCCGCATCGAGATGCCTGACGACTGGCCGGGACATCCACAGCGCAAGGACTACTCACTGGGCGGCATTCCCGTTGAGTACAAAGGCGCAGAAATTGCACCGCCGGACGAGCGGAGGCGGTACTCATGACCACCACCGGCCCTTACGAGACGGATGCATCGACCGACGACTCCGGGTTGGGCGCAGATCCATACGCGCAGTCGCGCGAGACAACCGAAGGTCGGGTCTACACCGTCAGCGGCGGCGACTGGGACACCTTTGCTGCAGAGGCTGCCGAGATGGCCGAGGGTTCGCTCGTCGTCAACATGGGACCGCAGCACCCATCGACACATGGGGTGCTGCGTCTGATCTTGCAGTTGGAAGGCGAAACTGTCACCGATACGCGGTGTGGTATCGGATACCTGCATACGGGCATCGAGAAGAACCTCGAGTTCCGCAACTGGACGCAAGGCGTCACCTTTGTGACCCGCATGGACTACCTGTCTCCGTTCTTCAACGAGACCGCTTACTGCATGAGCGTCGAGAGACTGTTGGGCATCACTGCGGACATTCCCGAGCGGGCTCAACTGATCCGCGTCCTCATGATGGAGCTAAACCGGATCTCCTCTCATCTCGTGTGCATCGCCACCGGCGGCATGGAGATCGGCGCCCTCACGGTCATGACGATCGGGTTCCGCGAACGCGAGCTGGTGCTCGACCTGTTCGAACTCATCACGGGCCTACGAATGAACCACGCCTATGTGCGTCCAGGCGGTCTAGCCAACGATCTACCGGCCGATGGCATCGAGAAGATACGCGACTTCCACACGCTGATGAGCAAGCGAGTCTTCGACTACATCAGGCTGTGCAACGAGAACCCAATCTTCAAGGCCCGGCTCGTGGATGTCGGTCACCTCGATCTCGCGGGATGCATGGCGCTCGGCATCACCGGACCGATCTTGCGGTCCACCGGGTTGCCGTGGGACCTACGTAAGACCCAGCCGTATCTCGGCTATGACGAATTCGACTTCGAGGTGGCCACCTGGGACACCTGCGACGCGTACGGGCGGTTCCGAATCCGACTGGAAGAGATGGTCCAGTCGCTCCGCATCGTCGAGCAGGTGGTTGATCGGCTCGAGGAGGCCGGCCCGGGCCCGGTGATGGTCGACGATCCCAAGATCGCTTTGCCGGCGCAGATGTCGATTGGCTACGACGGGCAAGGCAACAGTCGCGCCCACATCAACAAGATCATGAATGAGTCGATGGAGGCCTTGATCCACCACTTCAAGCTGGTCACCGAGGGGTTCGCCGTTCCGGCCGGCCAGGTTTACACGCCAGTTGAGTCGCCTCGAGGCGAGCTCGGTGTCGCGATGGCAAGTGACGGAGGAACGCGCCCGTACCGGGTTCACTACCGCGACCCGTCGTTCACCAACCTCCAGGCGGTCGGCGCCATGTGTGCGGGCGCGCAGGTTGCTGACGTGATCGCCGCAGTCGCCTCGATTGATCCCGTCATGGGCGGCGTAGACCGCTGACGCTTTTTCCGAGCACCTAAGGACCCCAATGGCCATTTCAGAGACCACCAAGGCGCAGATGCGCGATGCGCTGGAGCTGTATCCGCGTAAACGCTCGGCCCTGATGCCTCTTCTGCACCTGGCCCAAGCCGATGAAGGCCACGTCACTCCCGAGGGTTTGGCCTTGGTGGCTGAAATGGTTGGGCTGACCGAGGCCGAGGTAACTGCGGTCGCCAGCTTCTACACGATGTACCTCAAACGCCAGAGCGGACGTGTGCGCGTTGGTGTCTGCATCAACTCGCTGTGCGCCATTCTCGGCGGAGACGCCATCTGGGACGCGCTCGTCGACCACTGTGGCGTCGGCCACAGCGAGACGACCGACGATGGTGCCCTCACCCTTGAGCGAATCGAATGCCAGGCAGCCTGTACACATGCGCCTGTCATGACGGCCAACTGGGAGTTCCTCGACGACATGACTGTCGAGAAGGCGAAACAGGTGGTCGACGATGTACGCGCAGGGCGTCCGGTCGCCAGCACCCGTGGTCCGGCGGTCCGCTCGTTCGTTGAAGCCGAACGCACGATCGCCGGTGTTGACGACGGCTTGACGGCAGACGGCGACCATCGAGACGAGCGCACTCTGGCAGGTCTCCGGCTTGCCCAGAGCAACGGTGATGCAGAAGCCACGGCACGGGCCCAAGCCGCAGCGGCCGGACGGGGACGCTGACATGCCGCTGACTCCCGTGCTCTCAGCCCACTGGGACGAGCCCGATTGCTTCACCTTGGACGGCTACCGCCGGCACGGCGGGTACAAAGCGCTCGGCCTGGCGTTCGGCACGCAGCCCGACGACGTCATCCAGCTGGTCAAAGACTCCGGTCTGCGCGGAAGGGGTGGCGCTGGATTCCCGACTGGCATGAAGTGGGGTTTTGTCCCGCAGGGTGACGACAAGCCGCACTACTTGGTGGTCAACGCTGATGAGTCCGAGCCTGGCGCATGCAAAGACGTTCCTTTGATGCTTGCCAACCCGCACTCGCTGGTCGAGGGCGTCGTCATCTCGTCGTACGCCATTCGTGCCAACCACGCTTTCATCTACATCCGTGGTGAGGTGCCACACGCGATTCGACGAGTGGCGGCAGCCGTTCGCGAGGCATACTCGGCCGGTTACCTGGGCACGAACATTCAGGGGTCGGGGTTCGATCTCGAAGTGACTCTGCACTCAGGGGCCGGTGCGTACATCTGTGGTGAAGAGACCGCTCTTCTCGACTCTCTGGAGGGCTTTCGGGGTCAACCACGTCTGAAGCCGCCGTTTCCCGCCGTGGCGGGCCTGTACGCCTCGCCGACTGTGGTCAACAACGTCGAGACCATTGCCAGCGTCCCGTACATCGTCAACAACGGTGCGCAGTGGTACAAGTCGTACGGCAGCGAGAAGTCCCCGGGCGTGAAGCTGTTCGCGGTTTCCGGCCACGTCGAACGGCCCGGCATCTACGAGGCACCGATGGGTACGACCATGCGCGAGCTGCTGGAGTGGGCCGGCGGAGTGCGACAGGGCCATCGCCTGAAGTTTTGGGTTCCTGGCGGGTCGAGTGTCCCGCTCCTCACCGAAGAGCATCTCGACGTTCCCTACACCTACGAAGACATCGCTGCCGCGGGCTCGATGCTGGGTACCGGAACGCCCATGGTGTTCGACGAGACCACTAGCGTCACCCGCGCCGTCACTAGATGGCTGGAGTTCTACAAGCATGAATCGTGCGGCAAGTGCACACCGTGCCGCGAAGGCACATATTGGCTGGTTGACCTCCTGCGGCGACTGGAGGACGGCACGGGATCCGCAGAGGACATCAACAAGATCAATGAAGTGTCTGCGCAGATCGCCGGTCGCTCCTTCTGTGCTCTTGGCGACGCTGCGGCAACTCCGTTCCCCGGTGCAATCAAGTACTTCGCGGACGAGATCGCGCTCGGCACGAGCACCGCAGCCAGAGAGCTCTTCGACCCTGTGTCGTCCAACGTCTTTACAGGGGTGAGCGCCTGATGACTGTCACCACGACGTCCGCTGACGAGGCCCTTAAGCCGCGGCCCGAGCTGGTCACGCTGACCATTGACGGTGTTGAGACCTCGGTGCCGAAGGGCACCTTGATCATTCGCGCCGCTGAGGCTCTTGGTGTTGCGGTGCCGCGGTTCTGCGACCACCCGTTGCTAGACCCCGTCGCCGCGTGTCGCATGTGCCTGATTGAGGTCGAGGGCATGCCGAAGCCGCAGCCAGCCTGCGCCGTCACGTGCTCAGACGGCATGGTCGTCAAGACTCAGATCACGTCACACATGGCGGATGACGCTCAGCGCAGCGTCATGGAGTTCCTGCTCATCAACCACCCCCTTGACTGCCCAATCTGCGACAAGGGTGGTGAGTGCCCGCTTCAGAACCAAGCAATGACCAACGGCCAAGGCGACACTCGGTTCGACAGTCCAAAGCGAACCTTTCCCAAACCCATCAACCTGTCAGCGCAGGTACTGCTGGACAGAGAGCGTTGTGTGTCGTGTGCCCGATGCACTCGGTTTGCCGAGCAGGTCGCAGGTGACCCGTTCATCGAGCTGATGGAGCGCGGCGCGCTGCAGCAGGTCGGCATCTACGAGGACCAGCCGCTCGAGTCCTACTTCTCGGGCAACACGATCCAGATCTGTCCGGTGGGCGCGCTTACCAGTGCCATGTACCGGTTCCGCTCTCGCCCCTTCGACTTGGTGTCCACTCCAACCGCCTGCGAACACTGCGCGTCCGGATGCGCGTTGCGCACCGACTCTCGGCGCAACTCGGTGATGCGCCGTCTCGCCGCCGTCGATCCTGCGGTGAACGAAGAGTGGAACTGCGACAAGGGACGCTTCGCATTCCGTTACCTGGAGTCAGAGCGCCGCTTGGCCACCCCGATGGTGCGCGGCGACGAGGGTTTGCGTCCTGCTTCCTGGGATGAAGCTCTCATCGCTGCGGCCGCCGGACTGAGGGCGGCGTCCAAGGCCACCGGTGTCATTACGGGCGGGCGTCTCATGCTCGAAGATGCCTACGCGTACAGCGTGTTCGCCCGTCGAGTGTTGGGCACCAACGACGTCGACTTCCGCACCCGGCAGAGCTCGGCCGAGGAGGAGCAGTTTCTTGCCTCCAGGGTTGCCGGTAGGCCGCTCGGCCCTACCTACGCCGACCTGGAGGCTGCACCCACAGTCTTGCTGGTCGCACTGGAGCCAGAAGACGAGTCACCCATCGTCCAGCTTCGCCTTCGTAAGGCATCGAAAGCCGGGACAAATGTCATCGCACTCACCCCAGCGATGAGCCGAAGCATGCGTAAGGTCGCCGCCGCATGGATCCCTGCAGCGCCCGGCACCGAGACCGCAGTTGTAGAGAAACTGGATCCCGAGACGGTCGCCTCTTTGAGTCGGCCGGGCGCGGTCATCCTGGTCGGAGAGCGTGCCGCTGTGGTGCCTGGGCTGTTGACCGCAGTCGGTCGGCTGGCTGACAGCACTGGGGCACGGCTC
>JBJMHG010000023.1:0-5314 GCA_045807485.1 Actinomycetes bacterium | reverse complement strand
CTCCGCTGCGGATGTGTCCGATGTGTGGCGGCGCTTGCACTGTGGCGCCACAGAGGTAGATCGAGACCTCACCGTCGCGCAGAGGCACAAACTCCCGCACGGAGCGGGAGGCAGTGTCGTACAGCGAGACCGTCACTGGGGCAGGCTATCGGCCCGCTCTCGGCGCTCATACAGGGTGAGGGCGCGAGGCTGCAGAGTGGCGGCGACCGTTCGCAGCAGGTCAACGCGCACCGTTGCGGCGTCCAGCTCGTGTGAAAGACGAACGCCAAAAGCTTCGACGGTATCCAGCGCGTTGTAGCGCGCCCGGTTGAACCGTCGATCGACGGCACGTTGCGCACGCCGCCGGGTCGGCTCGAGCACGGACGCCGCTGCCAGGGTTCCCAGCGCCACGGCAAGGCTGGACTGCACCGGCAGCAACACGGTCAAAACTGCCACAACCACCAGGTAGACCGTCACCACCACCGCGGTTACGCCCAGGTAAGCCACCGATCGACTGACGACTCGGTCGATGTCGAACAGGTGGTAGTGGAGGATGGCGATGCCGCATGCCACGGGAATCGCCATGAATCCGAGAATCAGGACGACGAAGCTGAGTCCTCCGAGTGGCAGCCCATACACCTGCGCGATGGTCCAGAGGACGGTCTGCAGCACCTGGGCAACGGTCGCTATCAGCGCTGCAAACGCCAACCACTTCAGCTGTGCGTGAGTGACACCTGTCGAGCGTCGGAACCGACGCAGCAGCGAGATCGCACCCAACAAAAGCGCCACGGGGATCAGCATGAACAGCAGGTGTGCTCCCGAGTCAGTCACGAGCCAGTTCACGACCGACTCAGCGCCGTTGGGCTCAGAGATCTGTGGCTGGAACGCGGCGAGCAACACCGACAGCACCACGATGGCGATGATCAACCACACCGCGGGTTTCCAGCGAGGTGACAACAGGTGTCCGTCCGGGAACAGCAAGAGCAGCATCGCCATGAGCGGAAACACCTGGATGGTCACCAGGTTCAAGAGCGACGGAACCCACGCCGAACCGGGCAGGTCTAGAGCAGCTTGGGCCATCCACGCCAGCGTTAGTCCCACGACCCAGCCGAGAGCGAGCAGGAGGGCGCCGATTCGCAGGTTCGCAGTTCTGGCACAGATCAGCCCGCCGATGAGTGCACATGCGCTTGCGCAGAGGCCGACGAGGACCACGCCGGGGGTGGACGCCGTCTGGCCAGCCCCTGCGAACTCGAGCGTTGCGTTCAGGCTGGCTAGAACCGCCAGCACGGCCAGCACCGGCACCGCCCACGTGAGCGCCCACACGACGGCTGTGCGCCAAGGGCCAGCAGCCATGGATCGCCACCTCCTCGTCGCCCTCGGTCGGCAATATTGCCGCCATGGCGTTCCGAGACCGTTACGGAATTTCCAGCCACGGCGTCCCATGACCGGGGAGAATCCTGCGTGAGAGTGAGTGAAAGCGTCGTTCTCGACTAGAGGGGGACGACCAGGGCGGTCGCGATGGCGGCCAGGCCCTCACCGCGTCCGGTCAGCCCGAGGCCATCGGTGGTGGTGGCACTCACCGAAACCGGTGCACCCACCACTGCCGACAGCGCGGCTTGGGCTTCGGCGCGACGCGGAGCGATCGCAGGCCGAGATCCGATCACCTGCACGGCCACGTTGCCGACCGCATACCCCGCCTCGACCACCAGGCGGACGCACTCGGCCAACAGCTGGACGCCGGACGCGCCAGCCCATTCGGGGCGGTCGGTACCGAAAACTTCGCCCAGGTCGCCGAGTCCGGCTGCGGACAGCAGCGCATCGCAGCAGGCGTGGACCGCGACGTCTCCGTCGCTGTGTCCGCTGCAGCCGGCCGGCTCCTCCGGCCACTCCAGGCCGGCCAGCCACATCGGGCGTCCGGCCTCGAGCGGATGCACATCGGATCCGACTCCGACTTTGGGGATCTGCGCCTGCCCGGCCATCAGTGCACGCCCGCCGAACGTCGCCGGGCAAGTACCGCTTCTGCCATCACCAAGTCGATCGGACGCGTCACCTTGAATCCATCCTCAGAGCCGGGGATGACGATGACCGGACGTCCGAAGTGCTCGACCAGGCCGGCGTCGTCCGTGGTGTCCTCGAGACCGGTCTCGGCCGCGTCGCGATGAGCTGACTCGAGAACGATCCGCGCAAAGCCCTGTGGCGTCTGCGCGGCTCGCAACTGCGAACGATCGATGGTGCCTTCGACGCGTCCGGCCGTGTCTACCCGTTTGATCGTGTCAGTGACGGCCACCGCTGGAACGACAGCGTCGGCTCCAGAGCGCACTGCATTCGTTACCGCGTCAACGACATCGTCGGGGACTAGTGGTCGTGCCGCGTCATGCACCAGCACCACGTCGACGTCGTCTGGCAACACTCGCAGGGCCAGGGCTACGGACTGTTGCCGAGTAGGGCCGCCTTCGACGACATGCAGCTCGGTGTCGCCAACCACCGGCAGCAGCAAACGGCTCACTCGGGCTTCTTCGTCAGCGGGCGCGGCAACCACGATTACGTCGACCGTTCGGGCCTCGGCCAGTGCCCGCACCGCGTGCACCAGCAGAGGCTGACCGGACAGCTCGCGGAGCGCCTTGGGTTCGCCCGGCCCGAGCCGCTCGCCGCGTCCTGCAGCGGGAACGATGGCGGCGGCCCTCACGAGGTCGTCGCGGCGCCAACGATGAAGCGGGTCACGGCCCTCCTCCAGCTGTCAGCGGGAGGACTCGGCCTCTTGGCGGTCGGGTCGTCCCGTAGGGCCAGAATCCCCTACCTGACGACCGAATACCAAACGTCCGTTTGCAGTGGTGAGCACGCTCGTCACGTGGATCAGCAGCTCGTGGCCGACGAACTCACGTCCTCGCTCGACCACGACCATGGTTCCGTCGTCGAGGTAGCCAACGCCTTGCCCCGGCTCTTTGCCGGTCTTGGTCAGCAGCACCGTCACCTCGTCGCCGGCGGCCACCGGTGGACGCAGCGCGAGGGTGAGCGCATGCAGGTTGAGCACCCGCACGCCGGCGACCCCGGCGGCTTTTGCCAGGTTGGTATCCAACGTCAGGAGTGCGGCGTCCTTGTCTATGGCCAGACGCACGAGCTTGGCGTCCACCTCGGGTACCCCCGGCACCATGTCGTCGAGAACGACCACCTCGACTCCCGGTTCGCGTTTGAGTGCTTCGAGCACCTCAAGCCCTCGCCGGCCCTTGCTGCGGCGCAGGTCGTCTCCGGCGTCCGCGAATCCCTGCAGCTCGCCGATCACCGGGGTGGTCAAGTAGATCTCGCCGTGCAGAAACCCGGCGCGAACGACATCGATGATGCGTCCGTCGATGGCGACTGAGGTGTCGAGAATCTTCGGATAGGCGGACGCGGACTTACGCGGAGGTGCCATGCCCGCGGTGCCACCGAACATGCCAATCATCGAGTCGCGCTTGGACGCGCCGACCTTGAATCCCAGCATGCCAAAGGCAACGACCGCGAATCCGAAGATGGGAATCGACAGCGCCCGGGTGTCGATGAAGAAGATCGGCCACGCCAACGCGATGCCGAAGAAGACGCCGACAAGTCCGCCGAAGACGCCTCCAACGATCGTCTCGGCCGACACCGAGCGAAGCCGCTCCTCGGTGCGGTCAACAGCGGCCACCGTGCTGCGTCCGAGCACACCGCCGAGGGCGTATCCGATGAACGAGCCGACGACGACCCCGAGCAGGGCACTGTCGAGTCCGGCAAACGGGGTGTCAGTGAGGTCGAACTGCGACCCGATGAGAGACCCCAGGCCGGCGAAGAAGACGACGACGAACAGCCGCAACAGCTCAACGACTCCGCTCGGGACACGTTGCAGGCGTGGCCGCTTCATGAACGCCGCTCCTTGAGGGGTGATGGGAGTTCTCCCTGGAAGTCTCGGCATCACTGAGCCGAAACTTCACGCCCTCAGGGCGTTTTGGGTGCAACGGCGACGGCAGCGGGGTGCCCGCGTCGGCTAGCTGGCGAGGACCTCGTCGAGGATGGCTTCGGCCTTGTCCTCATTGGTGTGCTCGGCGAGGGCGAGCTCGGAGACCAGAATCTGGCGGGCCTTGGCAAGCATGCGCTTCTCGCCAGCCGAAAGGCCACGGTCTTGCTCGCGACGGAACAGGTCGCGGACGACCTCAGCCACCTTGATGACGTCACCGGACGCCAGCTTCTCGAGGTTGGCCTTGTAGCGGCGCGACCAGTTCGTGGGCTCTTCGGTGTACGGCATGCGGAGCACACCAAACACTCGCTCGAGTCCTTCGGCGTTGACCACGTCGCGGACGCCGACGTACTCGGCGTTGTCTGCTGGAACCCGCACGGTGAGATCTCCCTGGGCGACCTTCAGCACCAGGTACAACTTCTCTTCACCTTTGATGACACGAGTCTCAACGGCCTCGATCTTGGCTGCTCCGTGGTGGGGGTAGACGACCGTCTCGCCGACCTCGAACGTCATGTGGTGGGGTCCCCTCATGGTCGCGGGCGTGCTGGGTGTGCAGTTGTTGAGCAAAGGTTGAACCGTGCGCTGCAACAAAGTGCGGACTCCTAGTCTAACACGCGGATTCAGCGCCACCTTCTGCGTTTCCGCAGGTCAGACGCCGTCCGAGAGCCAAAGAAGGCACGGGTCAGGACTTGACAGAACGCCAAGTCGTCTGGCACGCGCGCGCGTTTGTCGATCCGCGCCGACTCTCGATTGGCGCACCGCGCACAGCAAGGCACACTGAGGAACATGGCAGGTTCGCGCGGAGACGGACCGGGCGCAGCTGGCTCCGGAGGGTGGGGCCAGAACCGACCCGGACCAGACGGCCGCCACGACGATCTCGACCCGGTCGAGCTCCATCGTCTCGATGTCGGCGTGCCCGATGACGCGAGCGCCCTGGACGCCGACCGCGAGCGGTGGCTGGCCGAAGAAGCGCTCGACGACCTCGGCTCTGGTGGTCGCGGGCCAAAGCGCGACGCACGCTTTGGCAGCCCGGCCCAGCGACGCGCCGCTCGCAAGCGACGCCTGACGATCACCGCCGCAGTCGTCCTCGTGGCGATGGTGACCGTCGCGATCTCCGGCGCCATCGGCGTGTGGATTGTTGGCCCACAGGCCGCACCGCCTCCCGCGCCGCTCGCAAGCGACGCCCGTGACACCGGCCAGGTCGGGGGCCTGCTGCCAGCGGACGCGGTGCTGCAAAACGGGGAGTCCGGCAGTGCTGCTCAGTCGATCCGCGCAGCCGTTATCGCCCTGGTGCCGGCCTCGTGCCCCGACTGCTCCGCCGTCCTCTCCTCGATCGCCCCTCAGGTTGGCTCGTTCGGTGCCGCATTG
>JBJMHG010000022.1:0-4624 GCA_045807485.1 Actinomycetes bacterium | reverse complement strand
GGTGGTGCCCACCAGCGCGACGGTCTGGCCCGCAGGAACCGAGAAGCTCAGGTCGGGAAGGACGGGCCGATCTTTCACGTAGGAGAACCGCACGTCGCGGAACGCGACGTCGCCGCGCACCTTTTCGAGTGGAACGGGGTGCTTCGGATCCTTGATGCCCGGCCGCTCGGCAAGCACACCGGCCAGCTTCTCCAGCGCCGACGACGCCGACTGGAACGTGTTGAAGAACTGCGAAATCTCTTGCATCGGTTCGAAGAACATCCGCAGATACAGCAGGAAGGCCGCCAGCGTGCCGATGGTCATCTGGCCGTGCAGCACGCGGTAGCCGCCGTAGAGCAGCACGACACCGGTGGTGAGGTTGCCGACCAGCTTCACGCCGGGCATGAAGATCGCGAGCAGCCGGAAGGTTCGCTCGTTGTCCGCCTTGTAGCGGTCGGCGATGTCTTCGAAGATCTCCTGGTTGCGCGGCTCACGCCGGTACGCCTGCACCGCCTTGATGCCGGTCATCGTTTCGACGAACTGCACAATCACCAGCGCGGCGCTCTCGCGCACCCTGCGGTACGTTTTGGCCGACTCGTTGCGGAACCACCACACCAGCGCCACCAGAATCGGGAACGCGGCCAGGCACATCAGGCCGAGCCGAACATCCAGTGCCACAAGGAGAATGGAGGTACCGATCAGCGTGAGCACCGCGGTGATCAAGCTGTCGAAGCCCGTTTCCAGCATGTCCTGGATCGCCTCGACGTCGTTGGTGGACCGGCTGACCACCCGACCCGATGTGTAGCGCTCGTGGAACGCGATGTCCAAGCGTTGGAAGTGCCGGTACACCCGGCGCCGCAATTCGAGCAGCACCTTCTGGCCGATCCGGCCGGAGCGTTGCAGGAAGAACATCCGGCTGGTCGCCTGGACCACCACCACCCCACCCAGGACCGCGACGACGACCATCAGCGTGTGCGCCGAACCACCGGACAGGATCGGCGGGATGCCGTGGTCGATGCCCCTCTGCACGAGGATCGGAACCGAAAGGCGCGCAGCGTTTTCCACCACGACGACGAGCGCAAGCAGCGCGACCGTCACCTGGTAGGGGCGCAGCAGCGAGCCGAGCAGAGCCCGCGCTTCGCGCCGGCGCGGCACGCTTTCGTCGATGGGCAGGTTGTCGTCTTGGTCCTCGTTGAGGCGGCCCCGCCAATCCGTTGTCGTCATCGGCGCTCGGCCTCCGAGGAGACGTAGTCGCGGTGCTCGTGCTCTTCGACGAGATGCTCTAGTCGACTGCGATCTTCATCTTCTTCCCATGCGCAAATGCGTTCAGCGCCGTCGTCGAGTTCGTCGTCGGCGGCCAGCAGGTAGCGGTACTGCGGCACGCTGGCCAGCAGCTGCGCGTGTGTGCCGATGTGCGTGATGGGTGCCCCAGAAGAAGCGACCTTGCTCAGCAGCGCGACCTTGTCGGCGAGCAGCACAGTCGACGCCCGATGCGCGACCACGATGCCGGTCACCGAGTGCAGCACCCGGCGCAACGCCTCCTCGACGATCGCCTCGGTGTGCACGTCGAGTGCGGACAGCGTGTCGTCGAGCACGAGGATCTTGGGCTCGGCGAGGATGGCCCGCGCCAGCGACAGCCGCTGGCGTTGCCCCCCGGACAGGCTCATGCCCTGCTCGCCGATGCGGGTGTCCAGTCCGAACGGCAGGTCGTAGACGAACTGCGCGGCGGCGACCTCGACGGCCTGCGCTAACTGCTGGTCCGTCGCATCCGGTCGGCCGAGCCGCAAGTTCTCGGCCACCGACATCGAGAACAGCGTCGGGTCCTCGAATGCGGTGGCGACCGCCTGCCGCAGCGCAGGCAGGCTCAGATCGCGGATGTCTTGGCCGTCGATGCGGATCTCACCCTCGGTGACGTCGTACAGCCGTGACAGCAGCGCCGCAAGCACCGACTTGCCCGAACCCGTCGAGCCGACCAGGGCCAGCGTCTCCCCCGGCTCGACGGTGGCGTTGACGTGGCGCAGCGCCCAGTCGTCCGCCCCGGCGTCTGGGAAGCGGAAGCCGACGTCGACGAGCTCGAGCCTCCCGCCGCGCGGCGCCTCGCTCGACGGCCCGTCGATGATTTCCCGTGGCGCGTCGAAGATTTCGGCGATCCGGTTGGCGGCGGTGAACGACTCCTGCGTCATCGACAACAAGAAGCCCAGCGACGCGATGGGCCACACCAGCGACAGCATCATCGTGATGAAGGCGACGAGCGTGCCCATCGTGACGTAGCCGTGGCCGGCAGCATAGGCGCCGAAACCCAGCACGACGATGAGTGTGAGGTTGGGGATCACCTCCAGCACGGTCCAGAACTTCGCGGACACCGAGACCCTGCCGACCTGCGTGTCGTAGAGGTTGGTCAACTGCTCGTCGAACCGGCCATAGACGTGGTCCTCCCGGCCGAACGACTTCACCACCCGCACACCGAGCGCGGCTTCCTCGACATGCGTTGCGACATGGCCGGACTGGTCCTGCGCCAGCCGTGACAGCTTGGTGTATTCCTGCTGGAAGTGCAGGACCGTGGCAGCGATGGGCACGATCGACACCAACACCACCACACCCAGCGGCCAGTACATCGCCAGCAGGATCGCTGTCACCACGGTGATCTGGATGACGTTGAGCAGCAGGAACAGCATGCCGAACGACATGAAGCGGCGAATAGTGCTCAGGTCGTTCATGATTCGCGACAACAACTGGCCGGACTGCCAGCGGCCGTGAAACGACATCGGCAGAATCTGTAGTCGCGCGTACAGGTCCTTGCGGATATCGGCCTCGACGCCCATGGTGGCGCGGGCGACCAACCACCGGCGGATGAACCACAGCACCGCTTCGGAGACGCCGACGCCCATCGCGGCGGCGCCCAGTATCCACAGGCCATGCTGGTCCTGATGGCGCACCGGGCCGTCGATGACGGCCTTGGTCATCAGCGGAATGGCCACAGTGGCAACCAGGCTGGCCAGGGCGATGAGCACCATCGCGACCCAGCGCGCGCGGTACGGCAGCAGATAGGGCATCAGGCGCCACAGATCCGAGCCGGTACGTTGGCTGGCCGGCGGTCGCGCGATCGCCGGCGCTGAGCGCAACGTACTGCGAGGTTCAGTCACTTAGTTAATCTTCCCATGCGCGGCAAATGCTTAACCTTCTCGCCCAAACGGACAAACGGGCGAGAAAGTGCGAGTGCCCGGCGCCATTACGTCGACCTCGGCGGAACTAGTGTCATGCAGCGACAGTCTCTTCCTTGCCAAACTGCGTCTCGTACAGCTCGGCATAGCGGCCCCCGCGGGCGAGCAGCTGGTCGTGTGTGCCGCGTTCGGCGATGCGGCCGTCCTCGACGACGAGGATCATGTCGGCGGCGCGGACGGTGGACAGCCGGTGGGCGATCACCAGAGCGGTCCGGTCGGCCAAAGCCTCGTCCAGCGCCTGCTGCACCGCGGCCTCCGAGGCGGAGTCCAGCGACGCGGTTGCCTCGTCGAGCACCACCACCCGGGATCGACCGAGCAACAGGCGGGCGATGGTCAACCGCTGCCGCTGTCCGCCCGAGAGCCGGTAACCGCGCTCCCCCACCACGGTGTCCAGCCCGTCGGGCATCTCCGCGACGACGTCGGCCAGCCGGGCACGCTCCAGCGCACGCCACAGCTCGTCATCGGTGGCGGTGGGCGCGGCCAGCTTCAGATTGGCGCGGATCGATTCGTGGAACAGGTGCCCGTCCTGGGTGACCATTCCGACGGTGTCCTTCAGCGAGGTGAACGACACGTCGCGCACATCGACACCGTTCAGGCGCACCGTGCCGGAGTCGACGTCGTAGAGCCGGGCCAACAGCGACGCCGTCGTCGACTTGCCCGCGCCGGACGAGCCGACCAGCGCGACCATCTGGCCGGGCTGAGCGGTGAACGAAATGCCATGCAGCACTTCGTCTCCGCCTCGGTCGTCCAGCACCGCAACCTCTTCGAGCGAGGCCAGCGACACCTTGTCGGCCGACGGATAGCCGAACCGCACGTCGTCGAATTCGACGGTGACCGGCCCGTCCGGGATCCGCACCGCATCCGGCTTCTCCTGAATCAGCGGCACCAGGTCGAGCACTTCGAATACCCGCTCGAAACTCACCAGGGCGCTGGCGATCTCGACGTGGGCGTTGGCGAGCGCGGTCAGCGGGGAGTACAGCCGGGTCAGCAGCAGCGCCAGCGACACGATCGCACCGGTCTGCAGGTGCCCGCCGATCGCCAGCACGCCGCCTAGGCCGTACACCAATGCCAGCGCCAGCGCCGACATCAGCGTCAGCGAGTTCATGAAGACCGACTGCAGCATCGCGGTGCGCACGCCGATGTCTCGGACCCGCCCGGCGCGGACCTCGAACTCACGCGATTCGGTGGCGGGATTGCCGAACAGCTTGACCAGCGTCGCGCCGGGCGCCGAAAAGCGTTCAGTCATCTGGGTATTCATCGTGGCGTTGTGGATCGCCGCCTCGCGGGACAGCCCCGCCATGGTCCGCCCGATCCACCGGGCGGGCAGCAGGAACAGAGGCATCAGCACCAGGGACAGCAGCGTCACCTGCCACGAGATCCGCAGCATCACCACCAGCGTCAGCGTCAGGGTGACGATGTTGGTG
>JBJMHG010000021.1:0-5157 GCA_045807485.1 Actinomycetes bacterium | reverse complement strand
TCGATCGGCAGCTTGAGGTAGTCGACGGGGGAAGCTGGTGACGCGAGGTGGATGACGTAGTCCACGGACCCTGAGACCTTGAGAGACTCCGAGACATCGGCCTCGACGAGTCGCAACTGAGGGTTACCAAGCAAGTGGCTGATGCCGCGTGGATCGCCCGTGATGAAGTTGTCAACGCAGACCACCGTCACGCCCTCGCCGAGAAGCCGCTCGACAAGGTGCGAACCCAGGAACCCTGCTCCCCCCAGGACGACAGCAGTCCGACTCACAGCAACCCCTCCACGGCGAGCTGAGAACGCGATCTGTACCCGGTTGCTGCAATGCAACCTTCTGGCTCCTACCCCGAGATCTGCGCTCTATCCACGTCGATCCACGTCAACTCACGTTGATCCACGTCAACTCATAGCACCAATGTCGCCTACCGGAGCAGGGATTGGGCAGATGGTCTTCGGGCCGATGATCTTCAGGCCGGTGGATGTGCCTGCCACGCTTCCCAGGCGCTGCTCACCATCGCGGCCAAGTCGTAGCTCGTACTCCATCCCAGCTCGCGCTCGATCTTGTCGGCAGAAGCGACCAGCCGCGCGGGGTCTCCTGCTCGGCGAGCGACCAGATCATAGGTGAAGTCGATCGCGGTCGCCGCACGCACGGCGTCCATCACCTCGATCACCGAGACTCCTTGTCCGCGTCCGACGTTGTAAATCTCGGACGCTGATCCCTGGTCGAGCCTGTTGACCGCGGCCACATGCGCGTCAGCGAGATCGGTGACGTGGATGTAGTCCCTGATGCATGAGCCGTCCGGCGTCGGGTAGTCAGAGCCGAACACCTGCGGATTCTTGCCGGTCGACAGCGCGCGGAACACCATTGGGATCAGGTTGAACACGCCCGTGTCACCCAGGTCGGGGCCGCCCGCGCCAGCAACGTTGAAGTAGCGCAACGAAATCCAGTCGAGACCGATGGCAGTCGCAACGTCTCTCATCAGCCACTCGCCGATCAGCTTGGTCTCGCCGTACGGGTTGATCGGTTGGCAGACGTAGTCCTCGGTGAGCGGATCATCACTGTCGGGCATACCGAACGTTGCCGCGGACGAGCTGTACACCATCTTCTTCAGCCCGGTGGCGTCCATCGCCTCGAGCAGGCTCAGCAGCCCGTCGACGTTCTCGCGGTAGTAGTAGAGCGGCCGCTCGACCGACTCTCCGACCGCCTTCTTCGCCGCCATGTGCACGATGCCGGTGACGTCGTATTCGCGGATGGCTTTCTCGACCGCACCCTCGTCGACGACGGAGGCCTCGACGAGTGGGACGTCCGAAGGGACCTTGCGCCCTTCGCCGGTCGACAGGTCGTCGAAGGCGACGACCGAGTAACCAGAGTCTTTGAGCGACTTCACAATGTGCGCGCCGATGTAGCCAGCGCCTCCGGTGACCATCCATGTCATGGCGTCCAGGGTACGGGTGCCCTCGCGAACCGGACGAATCAGATGATCTTGAGCCTGGGGGCAAACACGCCGACGTGTCCCGCCCCGGCCCTCAAGATCATCTATTGGAAAGGGGAACCGGTGAGGCGCTCGTAGGCCTCGACGTACTTGGCCCGGGTTTGCTCCACCACATCTTCGGGCAGCGGCGGTGGCGGCTTACCCGAGCTCCGATCCCAGCCGGACGCCGCGGACGTCAGCCAGTCACGGACGTACTGTTTGTCGAAGGACGGCTGTGGGTGCCCCGGATCCCAGAGGTCGGCGGGCCAGAAGCGGGACGAGTCCGGTGTCAGCACCTCATCGGCCAGCACAATCTCTCCGCTCAGCGGATGCCGGCCGAACTCAAACTTGGTGTCAGCGACGATGATTCCGCGGTCGCGGGCGATGGCCTCCGCCTGCGCATACACCTGCAGGGTCAACGATCGCAGCGCCTCCGCATCATCTAGGCCAACGGTGTCTACGACTGCGCTGAAGTCGACGTTCTCATCGTGCTCGCCCAGCTCGGCCTTTGTTGCAGGGGTGAAGATTGGAGCCGGCAGTCGTGACCCGTCGACCAGACCAACGGGCAGAGCATTTCCGCACACCGACTGCGTCGCGTCGTAGTCGTTGAGGCCCGAGCCGGTGAGGTAGCCACGCGCCACACACTCCACCGGAAACATGTGCAGGCGTTGGGTCACCATGGCGCGTCCGGCAACCGCCGCAGGCACTTCGAGCGACACCAGGTGGTTGGGGACCAGATCAGCGAGACGCTCGAACCACCACACCGTCATCGCAGTGAGGATGCGGCCCTTGTCGGGGATGGTCGTCGGCAGCACCCAGTCGTACGCCGACATGCGGTCACTGGCGACAAACAACAACCGGCCATCGGGGTACTCGTACAGATCACGCACCTTGCCCGAGTAGACCGGGCGTACTCCAGGCAGGTCGGGAGCTGGTGGGACGTTCTGCATCATCTGCCTGGCATCACAAGATGTCGCCGGGCCGATACTGCGCGGCCTCGGTGTGCTCAGCCACGATGCCTGCGACTCGCCCCACGACGGCCGCAATCTGTTCAACCGCGGTGCCCGTAAAGGAAAGCGGTTCTGAGACGAGACCTTCGATGTCCGCCGCGCTGAGTCCGAGTCGCTCATCAGAGCCCAGCCGCTCGATCAGGTCGTTGCGCTCTATCCCCTTCTCCCGCATCTCGAGCGCGACCGCCACTGCGTGCTCCTTGATCACCTCGTGCGCCGTCTCGCGCCCGACACCGGCCCGCACGGACGCCATGAGCACCTTGGTCGTTGCGAGGAACGGCAGGTAGCGATCGAGTTCACGTTGCACGACCGCAGGGAACACTCCGAACTCGTCCAGAACGGTCAAGAAGGTCTCGAAGAGACCGTCGATGGCAAAGAATGCGTCAGCCAGAGCCACCCGGCGGACGACCGAGCACGACACGTCACCTTCGTTCCACTGGTCACCTGCCAGCTCGCCGAGCATCGATGCGTAACCCCGAAGGATCACCGCGAAGCCATTCACGCGCTCGCACGAACGTGTATTCATCTTGTGTGGCATCGCCGACGAGCCCACCTGGCCGGGCTTGAATCCTTCGGTGACGAGCTCGAGGCCAGCCATCAGGCGAATGGTGGTGGCCAGTGATGACGGCCCGGCAGCCAGCTGCACCAAAGCACTGGCGACGTCGTAGTCGAGGGATCGCGGATACACCTGACCCACGCTGTCGAGCACGCGTTCGAAGCCAAGGTGTCGTGAGATCTCGATCTCGAGCTCAGCCACCTTGGTGGAGTCACCACCCAGCAGGTCAAGCATGTCTTGGCTGGTGCCCACAGGCCCCTTGATGCCGCGCAGTGGGTAGCGCGTCATCAAGTTCTCGACGCGATCGAAGGCGATCATCAGCTCATCAGCTGCGGACGCGAAGCGCTTGCCCAGGGTCGTTGCCTGCGCCGCCACGTTGTGCGAACGACCCGCCATCACCAAGGTTGCATACTCGGACGCCAACGTTGCCAGACGCGCGAGCGTGGCAACTGACTTGTCGCGAACCATCCGAAGCGACAGCAAAACCTGCAGTTGCTCGACGTTCTCGGTGAGATCGCGCGACGTCATGCCCTTATGGATGTGCTCATGCCCAGCAAGTGCGCAGAACTCTTCGATGCGAGCCTTGACGTCGTGCCGAGTCACGCGTTCGCGCGCGGCAATCGACTCGAGATCAACCTGGTCGATCACGGCGCGGTAGTCATCGACGACCTGCTGTGGCATGTCGATTCCGAGGGTGCGCTGCGCCTCGAGGACAGCCACCCAGAGCTGGCGCTCGAGAATGACTTTGTGCTCGGGAGACCACAACCGCGCCATGGCGTCCGACGCATAGCGCGCCGCCAGCACATCAGGGATCACTGGCTTGGGAGTGCGGGTCACGTGAGCATTCTCCCAGGTCTGCCCGATCGGCGTGCGAGGGCTATGAGGCGTCGGCGTCCGCCCTTCGGTAGATACCGGGCGGACGCCGGATGAGAAACCCTTCGTCCACGAGATACCGGCGCAGCATGGCGACGTCGTCATGAAAAGGCCTTAGGCAGGCGTTGACACTCTGCTCGTCGTGATCTCGGTCAGCTTCGATCGACTGCGCGATGTGGCGATATACGACCAGCCGGTCAGAGCGTCGACGCGGAACGACGATCAGACGTCCCTGCGCGTCGAGATACCTGCCGAGCAGCACAGAGTCATCGACGGTTCTTGCCATGACGTGACAGTACGTCGCAGACCGAGCGACGTCGATCGGATTTGCTGCGCTACCGTCCGGACGCCGCCCGCTCGGCAATGTCACGACGGTAGTGCGACCCGGCCAGCTTGATGTGCGCGACCGACTGGTACGCCGCGTTGCGAGCCGCCGGCAAGTCACTCCCTACTCCGACGACAGACAGCACCCGACCCCCTGCGCTGACGACAACACCGTCCTCCAACTTTGTTCCAGCGTGTAGGACGTAGGCGCCCTCGACAGAGTCGGCCGCGTCGAGGCCGTCGACCTGGTCGCCAATCTTTGGCGTAGCGGGATAGCCATCAGCAGCAACGACCACCGTGACCGCGGCGTCCGGCGTCCAACGCAGGTCGGCCACCTGGTCGAGGTGACCTGTGGCTGCGGCTTTGAGTACCGCCGCGAGTGGTGTGAGCAACCGCGCGAGGACCACCTGGGTTTCCGGGTCACCGAAGCGCGCGTTGAACTCGACCACACGCATGCCACGCGATGTCATGGCCAGCCCTGAGTACAAGAGCCCGCTGAAAGGAGTTCCACGGCGACGCATCTCGTCAACGGTGGGTTGCACAACGGTGCGGACGATGTCGTCAACCAGCGACTCGGGTGCCCACGGCAGCGGAGAGTACGCGCCCATGCCGCCCGTGTTCGGCCCGCTGTCGCCGTCCCCGACCCTCTTGAAGTCTTGCGCGGGCTCTAGAGGGATCACGGTGGTCCCGTCGGTGATCGCGAACAGAGAGACCTCTGGCCCGTCGAGGTACTCCTCGACGACCACCCGGTCGCAAGCTGCCGCGTGAGCGAGCGCTGCATCGCGGTCGTCAGTCACCACAACGCCCTTGCCGGCGGCCAGGCCGTCATCCTTGACGACGTAGGGCGGGCCGAAGGCATCAAGCGCCTTGGCGGCTTCGTCGGCCGTTTCACAGACATGCGCCATCGCGGTTGGCACATCAGCAGC
>JBJMHG010000020.1:0-17054 GCA_045807485.1 Actinomycetes bacterium | reverse complement strand
GTCCTTGTCGCCTCGCGTAGCCGGACCGAGCACCGTGGACGCCGACCGCGCCTGCCGCGCAACCGTCAACACCGCATCTCGCTCGCTGCCGTCAGCAAGGCCCTCGACAGCAGGGCCAGCAGACAGGTCAGACATCGTCTCGCTCATTCGTTCAGGGTAGCCGCCACGTGAGCGACACCGGCGTCGGATCAGAACGGGTGGATGTTGCCCGACGCCAATCCGGTCGCGTCAGGGTCGCTGGCACGTCGCCCGGGGCGTCCACCCATGCGAGCGTGAAACGCATCGCGCTCGATGACTTCAAGCCCCACCACTTCCCATGGGGGCAGCGCCGCAATCTCGCTGTAGTCGCCCCACACTAAGAATGCTCGCGCCGCAATGTCGCGAACGTGGTCGCTCTCGTCCCAGTACCGCACCTCAGCCCGGTCGGAGGCGTAGCGCGCCGACAGCAGGAACTGGTGACGCTCGGCCAGTCGCTCGAGCGCCTCGCGCACCTCGTCTTCAGGAAGGGAGGGGCCGGCTGTGGTGATGACCACGTGCCACATCCGCCGAGTTGAGGTCTCGCCGCCCTCGTCGTCAGAGACCACCCGCAGCTCAGGCACCCGGACTCGCCTCCGCACTGTCGTGGTCGAGGCGCAGCACGACCAGGTCGTCGCGATGCACGACCTCTCGTTCGTACGCCGTACCGAGCTGCTTGGCCAGATCTCGGGTCGACCGACCCAGAAGTGGCGGCAGCTCGCTCGCGTCAAAGTTCACCAGTCCGCGAGCCACAGCGTGGCCGTTTTCGTCAACAAGGTCGACTGGATCTCCGGCCACGAACGAACCCTCGACAGAAGTGATACCCGCAGGAAGCAGCGAGGCTCGGCGCTCGACCACAGCGGCCACCGCTCCGGCGTCGAGTGAAACACGACCCTGTGGGGTCGCGGCATGTGCCAACCAGAGCAATCGCGTGGGTATCCGCCGGCCAGTCGGCGCGAACCACGTGCCAACGTCCTCACCCGCCAACGCCCGAGCCGCGTCGTCGGCATGTGCGAGCACAACGGGGACTCCAGCGCCGGTGGCGATTCGTGCGGCCGCCAGCTTGGTCACCATGCCACCTGTGCCGACCGATGTTCCACGGCGTCCGACATCGACTGCCTCGAGCTGAGCGGGATCGGTGATCTCGGGAATGCGCGAGGCACCCCTACGGCTGGGAGGTGCGTCGTAGAGCGCATCGACGTCGGACAACATGACGAACAACTCGGCGTGCACGAGATGGGCAACGAGCGCGGCCAATCTGTCGTTGTCGCCGAACCTGATCTCGTCGGTGGCCACGGTGTCGTTCTCGTTCACGATCGGAACCGTGCCCATCTCGAGCAACCGATACAGCGTTCGTTGCGCATTGCGGTAGTGCGCCCGACGGACAACGTCCTCGGCGGTCATCAAGACTTGCCCCACGGTGATGCCACGGTCTGCGAATGCCTCGGTGTAGCGATGCATCAGCAGGCCTTGTCCGACGCTTGCCGCGGCTTGCTGCGTCGCCAGGTCGCGCGGGCGCGAACGTAGCTTGAGCGGCTCGAGCCCTGCGGCTATAGCTCCGGACGTGACAAGGACGATCTCGACGCCCGCGGTCCGACACTTGGCCAACGCCTCGACCAGACCGACCACCCGAGCTTCGTCGATGCCACCAAGTTCTGCAGTCAGCGACGAGGACCCGACCTTCACGACCACCCGTCGGGCAGCCCCTATGGTTTCGGCCCGCCGAGAGGGTGCGTCGGAGCGCTGGCTCACAGCTCTCGCTCCCAGGCCTCAACTCTGCGGTCGGTTCCGCGCGGGCTCTTCAGCTGCTCGGCACCGGCTTCCACGTGCGGCGCGAAGTCGAATATCACACCGTCCTCGTCATCGCCGATGACCACTTCGGCGCCAGGTTCGGCGCCCTCCTCGATCAGCTTCTCTTCCACGCCAATCCGGGCGAGCCGGTCAGCGAGGTAGCCCACCGCCTCATCGTTGCTGAAGTCGGTCTGACGCACCCAGCGTTCTGGTTTTGTGCCACGCACGCGGAAGCGTCCCTCTTCGACGGTGACCGTGAAGCCCGCCTCGTCGACTGCCTTCGGGCGCAGCACGATGCGGGTCGCTTCCGGCTCGGGAAGGGCTGCGCGGTAGGCCGCCACGATCTCGGCGAGGGCAAAGCAGAGCGTCCGCAGACCCTCATGGCTCACCGCCGAGACAGTGAAGACCGGCCATCCCCGAGCCTCGAGCTCTGGCCGCACCATCTCTGCCAGGTCGCGGGCTTCGGGTACGTCGACTTTGTTGAGCACGATCACGCGGGGCCGGTCGGCCAGACCGCCGTACTCCGCGAGCTCGCTCTCGAGCACCTCGAGGTCGGACGCGGGATCGCGGTTGGGCTCGAGAGTGGCGCAGTCCACGACATGCACCAGAACGGCGCACCGCTCGATGTGGCGTAAGAACTCATGGCCTAGGCCCTTGCCTTGACTTGCGCCCGGAATCAGGCCGGGAACGTCGGCGATGGTGAACCGAGTCGAGCCGGCCTCGACCACTCCGAGGTTGGGGATCAGAGTGGTGAACGGGTAGTCGGCGATCTTCGGACGCGCCGCGGACACCGCAGCGACCAGGCTCGACTTCCCCGCGCTCGGGAAGCCCACGAGACCGACGTCGGCGACGGTCTTCAGCTCGAGCACGATGTCGGTCTCGACACCGGGCTCACCGAGCAGAGCGAACCCTGGGGCCTTGCGACGCGGGGATGCGAGCGCGGCATTGCCCAGTCCACCAGCACCGCCGGGGGCGATGACCCAACGCGTTCCATCGCCGGTCAGATCAGCGATCTGCTCTCCGGACGCCGTGGTCACCACAGTGCCGTCCGGTACCGGCAGCACGATGTCTTCACCCTCGGCACCGCTTCGGTGGCCACCCATGCCGGGCTTACCGTGGCCCGCCTTGCGGTGCGGGCTGTGGTGGTAGTCCAGCAGTGTGGTGACGTTGCGGTCGACGACAAGTACGACGTCACCACCGCGTCCGCCATTGCCGCCATCGGGTCCACCGAATGGTTTGAACTTCTCACGGTGAATCGAGGCGCAGCCGTTGCCGCCACGCCCACCGGCAACGTGCAGCACGACACGGTCGACGAACGTCGCAGCCATGCCGACCTGCCTCTCTTACGCCTCTCACGACACGAACGGCCTCACCCGAGAACGGGCGAGGCCAATGTCGTGGCAGTATCGCGTGGCCGCTCTGGCGGGACGAGTACTACTCCGCAGGGACGATGTTGACGACGCGGCGTCCGCGACGAGTTCCGAACTCAACCGCACCAGCAGACAGAGCGAACAGGGTGTCGTCACCACCGCGTCCAACGTTGCGGCCCGGGTGGAAGTGTGTGCCGCGCTGGCGGACGATGATCTCGCCCGCGTTGACGACCTCGCCACCGAAGCGCTTCACGCCCAGACGCTGTGAGTTTGAGTCACGACCATTGCGCGTGGATGACGCGCCTTTCTTATGTGCCATGGCTCGTTCTCACTTCCCAGCTGCGATGTCGGTGATCTTCACTTCGGTGTATTTCTGACGGTGACCTTGACGCTTGCGGTAGCCCGTCTTGTTCTTGAACTTCATGATCGTGATCTTGGGACCCTTGGTGGCTCTGACTACCTCGGCGCTCACCGTCACACCCGACAGGGTCTTGGCGTCACTGGTGACCTTCTTGTCGTCAACCACCAGCAGTGCCGGAAGGGTGACCGTGCTCCCCGGCTCGCCGTCGATCTGGTCGATCCGGACGACGTCGCCGACCGCGACCTTCTCTTGCCGGCCGCCGGCACGGACAATCGCGTACACCGCGAACTCCTTCGGTTCGGTGTGTCAGGCTCAAGCCGACGACACACGCGTGCGGGACCGCGTCCCGCATTGGTCAATGATCTGCGCTGTTCTGAGGGCAGATATACCGCTCCAGCGCCGAGGCACCAGGGTACGGAGTGCCCAGGCGACCGGTCAAACCAGGGTCGAATCCGGTTCTGAGGCTGCCTCGGACGCCTCCAGCACCGTTTCCGCCGACTCGTCGAAGGCGTCGACAGCTTCTTCGAGGTCTTCGTGGGCTGGCTCGGGGATCTCGCCCTCAACCTTGCGGTCACCAGTCGATCCCACCGTGGCAACGGCCACCTTTGCGAGGGCCTCACGAGCGGCCGCCTCACGCGCGGCGATCTCGGGGTCGATCTCGGGAGCAGCGGCTTTCCGCCCGCGTCTGCGGGGGTTGCGCTCTTCCGTGCGTTTGGAGTCCGACGACCGCTTCGGCTCGACCGGTTCCATCGTGATGTGGCGACCGCGTCCACCGCAATGCTCACAGGGCGTCGAGAACGCCTCGAGCAGACCCATGCCGACCCGCTTCCGAGTCATCTGGACCAGCCCGAGCGACGTGACCTCGGCCACCTGGTGCTTGGTGCGGTCGCGGCCGAGGCACTCGACCAGCCGTCGTAGCACCAGTTCGCGGTTGCTCTCGAGCACCATGTCGATGAAGTCGATGACGATGATTCCGCCGACGTCACGCAATCTCAGCTGACGCACGATTTCTTCGGCGGCCTCGAGGTTGTTCTTGGTGACCGTCTCTTCGAGGTTGCCGCCAGAACCGGTGAACTTTCCGGTGTTGACGTCGACGACCACCATGGCCTCAGTGCTGTCGATGATCAGATATCCGCCGCTGGGCAGCCACACTTTGCGATCGAGGGCCTTGGTCAGCTGCTCGTCGATACGGCGAGCGGCGAAGATGTCGTCGGGCCCGGTCCACTTGGTGAGTCGCTCAGCAAGGTCGGGCGCCACGTGCGAGACGTAGTCGTCAATGGTGTCCCAGGCATCGTCGCCGGACACGACCAGCGATGTGAAGTCTTCATTGAAGACGTCCCGGATCACGCGGATGGTGAGATCTGGCTCTTCGTAGAGCAGTTCGGGTGCGTTGGCTGGCTCTGCCCGCTTGCTGATCGTTTCCCACTGTGCGGTCAGCCGATTGACGTCGCGCTGCAGCTCATCTTCACTCGCGCCCTCAGCGGCGGTGCGCACGATGACGCCTGCCTCGTCGGGAACGACCTTCTTCAGGATCGCTTTCAGACGCGACCGTTCGGTGTCGGGCAGCTTGCGGCTGATGCCGGTCATCGAACCGTCAGGTACGTATACGAGGTAGCGGCCAGGGAGCGAAACCTGGGCGGTGAGCCTGGCGCCCTTGTGACCGATCGGGTCTTTGGTGACCTGCACGAGCACGGAGTCGCCTGACTTCATGGCGTGCTCAATGCGGCGCGGCTGCCCGTCGAGACCAGCGGCGTCCCAGTTCACCTCGCCGGCGTAGAGGACGGCGTTGCGGCCGCGTCCGACATCGACGAAGGCAGCTTCCATGCTCGGCAGCACGTTCTGAACTTTGCCGAGATACACGTTGCCGATCATCGAGGCCGCGGATCGCTGCGCGACGTAGTGCTCGACCAGGATGTCGTCTTCGAGAACGGCGATCTGCGTGCGGTCGTCGCGCTGCCGAACCACCATGACTCGGTCGACGGCTTCACGGCGTGCCAAGAACTCTGACTCGGTCAAGATCGGGGGACGACGGCGTCCCTGCTCGCGCCCTTCCCGGCGTCGCTGCTTCTTGGCCTCAAGGCGCGTCGAGCCCTTGAAGCTGGAGATCTCGTCGGACGCCTTGCGCGGTTCGCGTACGTGCACAACGGTGCGCTCGGGGTCGTCAGGGCCATCGCCTTCTCCGCCAGAACCATGGCGCTTGCGACGCCGGCGGCGGCGGGTGGTCGAACTGGACCCGCCGTGCTCGTCGTCGCCGTCTTCGGCGCCTCCGTCGTCAGAGGCCTCGGTGTCTGACCCGTCGCCGGCGGCGTCAGTCGACTTCTTGCTGCGTCCCCGTCCGCCGCGACGACGGCGACGCCGTGAGCTGCCTTCCTCGCCCGGCTCGCCGCCGCCGGTGTCGGTCGAACCTGACTCGGTTGAAGCTGACTCAGTTGATTCCGACGCAGCGTTCTCGTCTGCAGCGGCCGACTTCTTGCTTGTCGACTTCTTGGTCGCCTTCTTGGCCTTCGGAGCGGCTGACTCGCCCGCGGACACCTCTGGTGCCTGAAAGAGCAGCGCGGCCGCGGCGGCCGCTGCTTTCTTCTCAGCTTTGGTGGTGCCTTCGGCGCCGTCGGAGGTGTCAACCTGCGCAGAAGATGCGGCCTTCTTGGCTGACGCCTTCTTGGTGGTCTTCTTGGCAGCCTTCTTTGCGGGCTGCTCGGCTGCGGCGTCCGACTTGTCGGATGCCTTCGCGGCAGTCTTTGCGGTGGCCTTCTTGGTGGCCTTCTTGGCAGTCTTCTTCGCTGCCGGGGTGGCGCTGCCGGGATCGCTCGCGGTGGCGGCGTCGACCGTCACGCTGGGTGGTCCGGCAGGTCGTGCCGCCGCCCGGCGCCTCGTGCGCGTCTTGGGGGTTTCTTCTGTGGTGCTGGTGGTCGTGTTCGTGGTGGGCTCGTTGTCGAGCATCCGGGTTGCTCCCGTCACCCTGAGGCGCGTCGCGCCCCAGGCAAAGTCTTCGGCCCCACAGCGGGGGCGGGTCGGTGGGCGTTACCGCGGTCGCGGATCCGCCTCGACGGTGTCTGCATCGCCGGTGCGGTCGGGGGCTAATGGGTCAGCCACCTGACCGCTCTCCCGCTCGAGGGGGCCCTGCGCCAGCCGAGTCACCAGAGGTGGGACGGGCGGCGCCAGGCCCGCAACCTGTCGCAGTGCGGTGAGGACGTCGTCGGGTCGTACAGCGGGTGTGGAATGCCGTACCACCACCTGAAGTATCGCACAGGGGTCTCCCGAGCCGGTCTGGCCAGGCTGCGCGGCGAGTCGAACGATCGGCCCACGGGCATCGAACCGGCGTGGGCCTGCTTTCATCATCCGCTCCACCTCGACCTCAGCCTCCGCCAGCAGAGCCTCGCAGGCAGCCTGCGCCTGGTCGACCGGGACCTGGGCGAGCTCGATCCGCCAGGCGGACGCTTGCAGGCGGTCGGTCAAAGCCATATGGGCCGCCTCAACAACCTCGACGACGTCGAGACCATCGGGCAAGGCGGCGTCCAGCGCCTCACGCACTCGGTCAGGGTCCAGTCGCTCAGTGACCGAGATCTCGAGGTACTCCGCCTCGCTGGCAGTCCCCATCGCTGCGGCCCCCGCGTAGCTGATCTTGGGATGCGGGGTGAAACCCGCGCTGTAGGCCATCGGTACGCCGGCGCGACGGAGGGCGCGCTCGAGCGCCCGCTGGATGTCGCGATGGCTGGTGAAACGCAGTCGGCCGCGTTTGGCGTAGCGCACCCTGAGCTTCTGGACCGCCGGCGCGGTGTTGCGCTGCGGTGGCTGGCGGGCCATTAGGCGCGCAGTGGCTCAGCGGACGGCCCAATGGCAGTCAAAGGCAGCAGCGTTTTGCCGGTCGGTCCCACTTCGATGTCGGTGCCCATCTGAGGGCAGACCCCGCAGTCGAAGCAGGGTGTCCAGCGGCAGTCATCCACCTCGACCTCGTTGAGCGAGTCTTGCCAGTCTTCCCACAACCAGTCCTTGTCGAGCCCAGAGTCGAGGTGATCCCAGGGGAGCACTTCAGAGAACTCGCGCTCGCGGGTCGTGTACCAGGCGACGTCGATCGGCTCGTCCGAAAACGCCTCGGTGGCGCAACGCATCCAGCGCTCGAAACTGAAGTGCTCACTCCAACCGTCGAACCGTCCGCCATCTCGCCAAACCGCTTCGATGACTTTGCCCACTCGACGATCGCCTCGCGACAGAAGGCCTTCAACGATGCCCGGCTTGCCATCGTGGTAGCGAAATCCGATCGCTTTTCCGTACTCCCGGTCGTCGCGGATCGCATTGCGCAGCTTGAGCAGCCGGGCGTCCGTTGTCTCGTCGTCGAGCTGTGCCGCCCATTGGAACGGCGTGTGAGGCTTTGGGACGAACCCACCAATCGACACCGTGCAACGAATGTCACGGCGTCCGGACACCTCACGCCCCGTCTTGATGACTTCTTTAGCCAAGGTGGCGATCTGCAGCACGTCATCGTCTGTCTCGGTGGGCAGGCCGCACATGAAGTACAGCTTCACCTGGCGCCATCCGTTTCCGTAGGCGGTCGCGACGGTGCGGATCAGATCTTCCTCGGAGACCATCTTGTTGATGACTTTGCGGATGCGCTCGCTTCCACCCTCGGGCGCGAACGTCAGACCCGAGCGGCGTCCATTGCGGCTCAGCTCGTTGGCCAAGTCGATGTTGAAGGCATCGACTCGCGTGCTCGGCAACGACAAGGACGTGTTGGTGCCTTCGTAACGGTCGGCGAGCCCCTTGGCCACATCCTTGATCTCGGAGTGGTCGGCGCTCGACAGCGACAGCAGCCCCACCTCTTCGAAGCCGGTCGACTGCAGCGCTTGCTCGACCATGGCACCGATGCCGGTGATGCTGCGCTCGCGCACGGGTCTGGTAATCATGCCGGCTTGGCAGAACCGGCACCCCCTCGTGCAGCCGCGAAAGATTTCGACGCTGGCGCGTTCGTGCACACTCTCGGCCAGCGGAACGAGTGGTTGCTTGGGGTACGGCCAGGCGTCCAGGTCGGTCACGGTGTGCTTGCTCACGCGCCAGGGCACGCCAGCCCGATTCGGCACCACTCGGTTGATGCGACCGTCCAGCAGGTACTCGACGTCATAGAACGCCGGCACGTAGACGCCACCGGTTTGTGCCAGGCGCCTGAGCAGCTGGTCGCGTCCGCCCGGCGAACCCTCGGCCTTGAAGGCGCGGATGATGTTGGTGATCTCGAGCGCGACCTGTTCTCCATCACCGAGAACGGCGGCGTCGATGAAGTCTGCGATCGGCTCGGGGTTGAACGCGGCGTGACCACCGGCCAGCACGATCGGGTGATGGTCGGTGCGATCGGCGGCGTGCAGTGGAATGTGCGCGAGGTCGAGCGCGGTGAGCATGTTCGTGTAGCCAAGCTCGGTGGCGAATGAGAGACCGAAGACGTCGAAAGCTGCGACTGGACGATGCGCGTCGACTGTGAACTGTGGAACGCCTTCCGCCCGCATGAGCGCCTCGAGGTCTGGCCACACCGAGTACGTGCGTTCGGCTAGCACGTCTGGCTGCTCGTTGAGCACCTCATAGAGGATCTGTACGCCTTGGTTTGGTACTCCGATCTCGTAGGCGTCCGGATACATCAGCGCCCACCGAACCACGGCAGAGTCCCATGGCTTGCTGACAGCGTTCAGCTCTCCACCGACGTACTGGATCGGCTTGTTGACCTTCGGCAGCAGCGCCTCGAGCCGAGGAAACACCGACTCGACCCGCTCGGCTGGCATGGAAGAACCTCCGGAAAGGGGAAAGGGGAGCCCGCCCAGCCTACTTCTTGCCGAGTGCGCACCTGATTGACGCTAGGGGCCGTCGAGTGCACAGCTGGTTTACCTTGTCGAGATGAGTTCTACCTTCGAGGCCGAGCTGGTGGCCTGGGAAGGCCCATCAGCCTGGCACTTCGTCGGGGTTCCGCCCGAGCTCGCCCCTGATTTCTCGGGAGCATTCGGACGAGTTCCCGTGACGGCCGAGGTTGATGGTCGCACCTGGTCGACCAGCATCTGGCGCGGTACGGACGGGCGCTGGCTGTTGGCCATTCCCAAGAAGATCCGAGGGCGCAAAGGGGACGGCGACTGGATCAGGGCATCCATAGAAGTCGACGCGGACCGCATCTAGCGGGCCATGCACTCGACGTACCGCGGCGTCAACCGGATGTGCACTCGACGAGCCCCGGCGTCAACCAGGTGTGCACTCGACGTACTCCAGTGTCAACCAGGTGTGCACTCGGCGAGCCCCGGCGGGTCAACGTACGGAACGGCGCAGATGCACGTTCTCTAACAGCCCGACCGCCATCCAGTTGGCGAACATGCTGGTGCCTCCGTATGACACGAAGGGCAGCGGGACGCCGGTGACCGGCATGATGCCCAGCGCCATGCCGATGTTCTGGAACATCTGGAAGGTGAACCAGCAGACGATGCCGGTCGCCATCAAGGTGCCGAAGAGGTCCTCGGCACGCATGGCGATGCGCATTGCGCGCCACAGCAGCACGCCGAACAGGATCACCAGCCCGGCGCTCCCGACGAAGCCGAGTTCTTCACCGACCACCGTGAAGATGAAGTCGGTCTGCTGTTCCGGGACGAAGCCGCCGCCAGTCTGGGTGCCGTGGAAGATGCCAAGCCCGAAGATTCCGCCCGACCCGATCGTGATGAAGGCCTGGTTGGTGTTGTAACCCACGCCCTGGGGGTCGAGGCCGGGGTTGGTGAACGCCAATAGCCGGTCGATCTGGTACTGGTCGAGCACTCCGACCTGAACCGCGACGAACGCGCCGAGCACACCTAACCCCAGCAGACCGGCAAGCCACGAAAGCCTGGTGCCGGCGACCGCAAGGATGCCCAGCACGATCATGCCCATGACCACTGCCGTGCCCAGGTCGGGCTGCAGCATCACCAGGCCGATCGGGATTGCGCCGATCAACAGAGCGAACCCGACGTCGTTGAGCTGAGGTTCAGTCTCACCATCGCGTCGCTCGGCCAACAGCATTGCCAAGCCGACGCACAAAGCGACCTTCATGAACTCAGACGGCTGGAGCGAGAACCCACCCGGCAGCTGAATCCACGCCTGCGCACCGTTCACAGACGTTCCAACGGCCAGAACCGCGACAAGTCCGATCACCGACGCGATGTAGACGAATGGCGCGTACGCGCGCAGTGTGCGGTAGTCGAACAGCATGGTGACGAAGCCGAGCACCAAGCCGATGAACAGGTTGAGCAAGTGTCGCTTCAGGAACGCCTGCGGATCGCCACCTTCTGGGACCACTCGGGTAGCGGAGTAGACAAAGACTGCCCCTGCAACGCTGAGCCCCAGCGCCGCGATGAAGAGCACCCAGTCAAAGCGCCGCAGCACCGAGTCGCGAGCAGTCGCACGCGACCTCAAGGACCGACGTCGACGCGAGGGCGCGATGGTTTGCGGGTAGCCCAGCGTCATGGGCTGCCCCGCTTACGGCGCCGGTTCTGCTTCTGCTGTTGTTTCGAGTCAGTCGTTGCGGCTGGCAAGCCGGTCTGTGACGACCCAGGTAGGCCGTCATCCTTCGGCAGGTCGATCGTGCCGTCGGGGTTGATGGTGGGCAGCTCCTCGACCGGACGCCCGTGCGGCAGGATCGCCTGCTTCGGGTCGACGTTCATTCCGTCGATCCCGAACAGCGCGCGGTAGATCTCGTTGACGCTCGGAGCCGAAGTGCCCGAGCCGGTACCCCCCTCGGGAACCATCATCAGCACGAGGAACTTCGGGTCGTTGGCCGGTGCGTAAGAGGCATACCAGGAGGTGGTCGCCTTGCCGTAGACCTGTCCCGTTCCGGTCTTGGCTGCGATCGGAACCTGCGCAAGCGGGAAGTCGGTGTACCGGTAAGCCGCCGACCCGCTCACCGGAACGTTCGCCAACGCGTTCTGGATGTATTGAATGGTCGCTTCAGATGCCCCCACCTTGCCCTGTTTCTTGGGCTTGAACTTCTTGACGACCTTGCCATCGGGCGACATCACAGCCTTGGCGACCTGCGGCTTGTAGAGAGTCCCGCCATTGGCAATCGAGGAGTAGGCACGAGCAACCTGAATCGGAGTCGCAAGTACGTCACCTTGACCAATCGCCGACAGGATCGCATCGCCAGGTCGCATCTGGTAACCGTCGACGCAGAGCTCGGCGTTGAGCCGACGCAAGTAGTCGTTGTTGCGATCTTCAGGTGGCGCTTGATCATCGAAGTTGCAGTAGTAGTCCTTGTGGTCTTCCCAGTACTGCTTACGCCAAGCGCGGTCGGGTACGCGTCCGTCAGCCTCGGCAGGAAGGTCGATCCCCGTCGGTGAGCCGTAGCCGTAGCTCTTGGCGGTGTTCATCAGATACTCCGGCGCATTCGCCCCGGCATTAAGCCCGCCTTCATTGACGTACATGTCGTAGGCAAGACCGAAGAAGACTGTGTTGCACGAGACCTCAAGGGCACGGCCGATCGTCATGGTCTCGTTCATGCCGGCTTCGAAGTTGGTGAACGTTTGTGACGAGCCGGGCACGACGAACTGCGGAGAGCATTGATAGGCGCCGTTCAGCGCGAAACCGGCTGCGGCCGCCGCTGATGCTGTGACGATCTTGAAGGTGGACGCCGGAGCGTACTCGCCGGAGATCGCGCGGTTGATCAGCGGATAGTTGGACTTCTCGTCAGACAGTTTCTTGTACTGCTTGTCGCTGACTCCCCCGACCCACATGGAGGGGTTGTAGTCGGGATAACTCGCCATCGCGACCACCCGGCCGGTGTCGACCTCCATCACGATCGCAGCCCCGGTATTGGCAGGGTACGAGCTCTCGGTGCCGTTGACTCCCGCCTGGTGAGCCCGGTCTATAGCCGCTTTCAACTGGTCTTCGACCACGTGCTGCACGTGTGCGTCGATGCTGGTGACCAGGTAGTCGCCGGGGACGGCGTCCCGCTCGGCGACCGTGCCGGTGACGTTTCCGGCAGAGTCGACGGCGAGCTTCTTGACGCCCGGATGTCCGCGCAGGTAGTCGTCGTAGACCGTTTCGAGGCCGGCCTTGCCCACCATGTCGAAGCTCGTGTACGTGCTACCTCGTCGTCCGTCCTCCTGTTCGGCGGCCGCAAGCTCGTCGGCGCTGATCGGTCCGACGTATCCCAGCACTTGCGAAGCGCGTGCACCGAAGGGTTTGGGGTAATCGCGAATCGCAGTCATGTCAGCAGTCACACCGGGAAACTCTTCGCTCCGCTCCATCACTTCAAGAGCAGTGCTGGTCTTGACGTCTTCGGCGACCGGGATCGGTTGGTACGGAGAACCGTTCCAGCACACAGGCGGCTTGGCAGCGCCGGGTGAACCGCAGAGTGTGAGCTGACGGTCGAGCTTTTCTTTGGTGATGTCGAGCACCTTCGACAGCTTGCTAACGACGTCTTCACCGTCGTCAGGCTGGTCGAGCAGGACCGAGCGGTCGACTGAGACGACCAGCGATGTGCGGTTCTGGACCAGCGGGCGTCCCTGGTCGTCGAGGATGGCGCCGCGCACTGCTGGCGTGACGACCTCACGGATGCGGTTCTCGGACGCCTCTGCCTGGTACTCGTGCCCGGCCACCACCTGCATGTACCAAAGTCGACCGACGAGTGCTGCGAGGAGAGACAGGACCAAGACCTGGAGCACGACGAGGCGTGTGCGCGAGCGGTCAGTCACCTGTTCTCCTTAGGGCGCAAGTGCGCCGGCATTGCCTCGTTCGTCGTTCACTGGACTTCCGTCTCGCCTTCGGTGATTGACGACGGGTGACCAGTCACCGTTCCGCGTCAGCGTCGTGATCGCGATCACACCCGCGGCCGGCTAAGGCATCGCGGAGTTGATCGCAGTACGACGGGTGAGAGCCATAACGCCAGGAATCACAAAGGGAGCTAGCAACAGATCGTACAGAACTGTTGACACCGTCGTTGCCACCACGATGGACGGCTCAATGCGTTCATCACCGAACAAGAGACCCACGCCAGCGAAGAGCAGCGCCATGAGAGCCGACAAACCCGCAACGGCCGCCATGACTGTGAAGACCGGACGCCGCACGTCTAGCTGGATCTGACCGGCGAGATAGCCGATCACACACAAAACAAGCGCCCAGCGACCGACCTCCGTTGACGTAGGGGGCATGAGATCGACCAACAGGCCGGCGCCGAATCCGATCGCTGCGGCCGGAGTGGGCCCCACCACCAACGCGAGGCCGATCACGACCAAGAGCACCAGGTCGGGGCCCGCACCAGGCAGCGGCAGCCGGTTCACCAGCGTCGCCTGCAACACGGCGGCGCTCAGGACCAACGCGACGCTGAGCAGGACTCGACTGGCAGACATGACCTCAACCTCAGGGTGAGGGTGACGGGCTGGGCGAGAAGCTGGCCGAGGGAGCGGGAGACGTTGAGGTGCTAGGGGTGGGCGAAGGGCTTGGGCTCGGCGCAACCAGAGGGCTCCGGGGTGCCTTGCGCGGTGCCTGGATGACGATGCCCACCAAGTTCAAAGAGGTCAGGTTGGCGTAGGGCTCGACCTCGGCGAGTCGAGTCAACGCGCCGGGCGTCGAGACGACGTCGGTCACTTCACCGATCGGAATGCCGGGCACGAACGGCTTGTCGTTCTCGCTGCCAAGTGTCACCACAACGTTGCCTGCCTCGACGGCGGCCTGCGCGTTCAGAATCTCCAGACCCAGTGGTTCAGCACCGTTCCCGGTCACCGAGCCGATTTCGCCGGACGCCGCCAGGCGTGCTCCGACTGAAAACGAAGGATCTGTGACAAGCAAGATCGTGGCGGTCGTGGGTCCGACGGAGACCACTCGGCCGACCAGACCGTCGCCGTTGAGCACAGTCATGTCGCGTCGAATGCCGTCGCGAGTTCCGGCGTCCACGGTGACCGAACGCGCGTAGCCGCTCTCAGATGCAACTGCAATCACCTGCGCTGGCACGATCTTGTATGCGCTGAGCGATGCGACGTGCAGCAGTTTGTCGAGCTCATCGACCCTGGTCTGGTTGAGGGGGCTCGTCAGCTGCTGGCGACGCAGCTCGGCGTTTTCCGCCTCGAGCTGATCGATGGTGTCTGCGTTTGAGTTGATTGAGGTCAAGCCATCGATGAAGTCGGACACAGGGTTGACCACGGCTGCCGCTGCCTGCTCGATCGGGCCCAGCACAGAGGATGCCGACTCACGGAACCTGTCCATGAGGGAACCTTCACCACCACGCGCGTCGAGAGTGATGAAGGTGAACGCGGTCAACAGCAGCACCGCGAGCACGATGCGCGTCCTTCGGGTGTCCCTCATCGAGTCGGCACCCTACGCGACCGATGGTGGGCGACCGGGACGCCGTCAGCGGCGCGGTTCGGAGATCAGCACCTGCTGGAGCGCCTCGAACTCTTCAACGCACTTGCCCGACCCCAACGCGACCGAGTCAAGCGGGTTGTCGGCGATGAGAATCGGCATTCCGGTCTCGTGCTTGAGTCGCTCGTCGAGACCCTTCAGCAGCGCCCCACCACCGGTGAGCACGATGCCGCGGTCCATGATGTCGCCGGAGAGCTCGGGCGGGCACTTGTCTAGCGTGGTCTTGACCGCGTCGACGATCTGGTTGACCGGCTCTTCGAGTGCCTTACGAATCTCTTCGGCGGACACCACGATGGTCTTGGGGAGACCTGAGACGAGGTCGCGTCCGCGAATCTCGGCGTGTGGCTCGTCGGGAATCGGGAACGCCGATCCGATCGCCATCTTGATTTCTTCAGCAGTGCGCTCGCCCAGAAGCAGCGAGTACTCCTTCTTGACGTACTGAATGATCGCGCTGTCGAGTTCGTCGCCACCGATCCGGATGCTTTGCGCGGTGACAATGCCGCCGAGCGATATGACTGCTACCTCGGTGGTTCCACCGCCGATGTCGACCACCATGTTGCCGGTTGGCTCATGAACGGGCAGGCCAGAACCGATAGCTGCAGCCATGGGCTCTTCAATGATGTAGACCTTGCGCGCACCGGCCGCGTACCCGGCGTCCTTGACAGCGCGCTGCTCGACGCCCGTGATTCCGCTCGGCACGCATACGACGATGCGGGGCTTGGCAAGGTGACGACGCTTGTGCACCTTTTGGATGAAGTAGCGCAGCATGCGCTCGGTGGTGTCGAAGTCGGCGATGACACCGTCCTTGAGTGGGCGGATCGCCACGATGTTGCCGGGCGTGCGCCCGATCATCTTCTTGGCTTCCGCGCCGACGGCCAGGATTCCACCAGTCGCCTGGTTGATCGCCACGACGGACGGTTCGTTCAACACGACTCCACGGCCCCGGACGTACACGAGAGTGTTGGCGGTACCGAGGTCTACGGCCATGTCACGGCCAATGAACGACATGTTGCTCATAAGAACTCTTCCAGGAACGGGGAAGCGGGCGTCAGCGGCTCAGGATACCCGGGCACACGCGGCCTGCCCAAACGACGGAGAAAGCGGGCCAGTACTGGGTCCGGCGGCGACCTTCTCAGAGCGACGGGAAGAACAGCGAGATCTCTCGGGCCGCCGACTCTGGCGAGTCTGAACCATGCACGAGGTTCTCGGTCATGACGTTTGCGAGGTCGCCCCGAATGGTGCCAGGTGCGGATTTGATCGGGTTGGTGACGCCCATCATGGTGCGCCATGCCTCGATGGAGTCCGGTCCCTCGATGACGGCGGCGACCAGGGGACCGCCGGTGATGAACTCGACGAGGTCGCCGAAGAAGGGCTTGTCCGCGTGCTCGCCGTAGTGCGCCTCGGCCACCGTCCGGTCGAGCGTGCGCAGCTCGAGCGCCACGATGGCATAACCCTTGCGCTCGATGCGCGAAATAACCTCGCCCACCAGGCCTCGGCGGACGCCGTCTGGCTTGACGAGGACAAGGGTGCGTTCTGACACGGTTACTCCCGAGGCAAGGGTGTGAAGTCGGCGAAACTCTAGCCAGCACTCTCAGGCGGAGCGCCCTGAGGGTCGTTGCTCGTGCCCCAGCGCTCAGCATGCAGCTGTTCGCCCCGGCGTCCAACCAGCAGGCCGATCCACCACAACGCGACGAACAGACCGCCCACAAGGAACATCGCAGTGACGACAAATCCGCTTACCAGAATCAACGCTTGAACCACCCAGCCTGCTGCATACCCCCACGGTTGACGGAGGGATGCCGCAACGATGACGCACAGCACCGCAAGCGCACCGCCGACGACAGCTGCAAGTGCCGGATCCACGTCCCCCAGAGCGATTGCGACCGGGATCGCCAGCACCACGATGATTGCTTCGAAGCTGAGGACGCTGGCAGCGATGACGCGCATATGAGCAGTGTCTCGGATCAGCGTCGCGAACGCAGCAGCGCGCGTGCTTCGCCGGCTACGGTGACCGACCCAGTGACCAGCACCCCTACACCCTCGAGCTCACCTTCGGACTCTGCCGACGTCACTGCGGCCTCGAGAGCGTCGGGAAGAGAGGCCTCCACAGTCACCAGCTCTGATCAGAAGATCTCAGCATCCAAGCCCCCCAGGTCTTCTGGGTCGATCGCTCT
>JBJMHG010000019.1:0-5300 GCA_045807485.1 Actinomycetes bacterium | reverse complement strand
TCCAGGTCGTGACAGTGCACGATCGAGAAACCAAACGACTCGTCGTCTGTGTGGTCTTGCGGTGAGTAGAGCGGCCCGCGAATGCCCACGTGCATCGCGTGATCGGAAAGCAACAGCTGCTCTTCCCACGCTCTCCGGAACGGCGTCCCGTGAGTAAATGGCGCGCCAAAGTAGGTGTCCCAGGTGTCGAGATGCGCGTCAAAGTGCACCAAGGCCACAGGACCATGCAGCGCGTGCATCACCCGCAAAATCGGAAGCGCGATCGTGTGGTCTCCACCGATCGTCAGCAGTCGACCGTCAGCGGACGCCAACGCACCGATGCCTACTTGGATCTGCGCGATCGCCTCCTCGAGATCGAACGGATTGACAGCGATGTCTCCAGCGTCGACGACCTGGCGCCCTCGGAAGGGCTCGACATCTTGCGCGGGGTTGTACGGACGCAACAGTCGCGACCCCTGCCGCACGTAAGACGGGCCGAAGCGCGCTCCTGGTCGATAGGTCACGCCGCTGTCGAATGGCACGCCGACCACCGCGCAGTCGAAGCGGTCGACGTCCTCAAGGCGGGGAAGCCGCGCGAAGGTTGCGAAGCCAGCGAAGCGTGGGACTTTCACAGCATCGACGGGACCAACCACTCCGTCGTGCACCACACGGGGCTCGTCCACGGACTGAATCTACGACAAGTGCACGAGCGTGCGACCAGTGTTCGCTCCGGCGAGGACGGCGTCCAACGCGTCAGGAAGTTCGTCAAGGGCGATTTCGCGGGTGCCGATCCGGTCGAGTCCGCGCGGGCGCAAGTCGGTCGCCATCCGCTCCCAGACTTCCCGACGCTGTTCAAGCGGCATCTGCACCGAGTCGATCCCGATCAGTGCAACGCTGCGGAGGATGAACGGAAAGACGGTCGACTCCAACGCGATACCGCCGGTATTGCCGGACGCCGCCACGGCGCCGCCGTACTTCAAGGTGCGAAGGATGTAGGGGAGCGTCGAACCGCCGACGCAGTCGACCGCACCAGCCCACCGCTCACGCTCGAGCGGCTTGCCCGGCCCTGACGTCTCTTCACGCGGCAGCACTTCTGCGGCACCCAGCTCTCTCAAAAACCCGCCGGCATCGGCCTTTCCGGACGAGGCCGTGACCTCGTATCCGCGCCCGGCCAGGATCCCGACCGCGACCGAGCCAACTCCGCCGGTCGCGCCAGTGACGAGAACCGGCCCGGAGTCCGGCATGAGCCCGTGCTGCTCAAGAGCGTGGACCGAAAGTGCAGCGGTGAATCCGGCGGTGCCGATCACCATCGCCTGCCTGGCGGTCAGTCCTTCCGGCAAGGGAACGATCCACGACGACGGAACGCGCGCGTACTCGCTGAAGCCACCGTGATGAGCAACTCCGAGGTCATACCCGTGAACGATGACTTCGGTGCCAACAGCGAGCCCCGACTCACCCGGTTCGACAATCTCGCCGGCCAGGTCGACACCAGGAATGATCGGGTCAATCCGCGCGACCTTTCCCTGCGGAGTCGATGCCAGACCGTCCTTGTAGTTGATGCCGGACCAGCTCACCTTGACGAGCGCGTCACCGTCACCCAGTTGGTCAAAAGTGAGCTGCCGCACCTGGCGCATAACGCCATCGCCCTCGCGTTGCACGACGAGGGCGGAGAACTTTGCAGGAACGTCTAGCATCAAAGCTCCAAAGCTCGGGGAACGGCCAACAGGCAAATACCACCACGATCTAACCCACCCGCGCCGCGTGTGCTTGACTTTCGGTGGTCCATCTCGCCAGGAGGAGCCACCCATGAGCACCGTCGTCGTGGTCACCACCAACCCGCTCAGTGCCGAGGACGCCTCCGGTCTGCTCGATGTCGCAGGGGGCAACCCCGGTAGCACCACGTTCCACGTTGCCGTACCGGAGCAACCCACGAGTGCTTCTGTGGACGCCGTGATGAATGACTGGGAGCTGGGAGTTGTCGGTGGACGCGGGGTCGGCCGGGACACGATCGCTGAACACGAGGTAAACCCAGGCGCGATCGCTCGACGCGATGCGCAACAGGTGCTCGACGCGTCGCTGAAGATGCTGCGCGACACAGGAGCCACAGCTGACGGCGAGATCACACCGAACCACCCTTTGGAATCGATCGGCGACATCGTGGCCCACCACCAACCCGACGAGGTTGTCGTGATGATCCGCCACCGTCACCTCAGCGCCGCGACGCACAGCGACCTGGCAAGCAAGATCCAGCGCGAGTTCAACGTGGACACGGTCCGCGTCAAGTCGCACTGAAGTCATTGCGCATTGAAGTCAGGGCGCACTCAGCAAGCGCTCGATGACTTGGGCCACTCCGTCCTCATGGATCGATGGTGCGTGCTCGTCCGCGGCCTCGAGCGCATGCGCATGCGCATTCCCCACCGCGTAACCCCTTCCCGCCCATCGAAGTAGCTCAGCATCGTTTGGCATGTCGCCGAAGGCGATCACCTCGTCGCGTGCGATGCCCCAGCGTTCGGCCAACCGCGCGAGCGTGGTCGCCTTGTTCACCCCAAGGGCGCTCAGCTCCAGCAGCGAGTCGTTCACATTCGAGTGAGTGACTTCAAGGACTCCTTCGAGCACCGAGGACGCCGCCAGCAACATCTCATCGCCGGGGATTCCATCTGCGCGGGCCAGCAGTTTGACGATCGTGTGCGTGAAGAACGTCTCGATGGGGCCGATCCCCAGCGGGTCATGGGTGTCCCACCGCGGGTGGTAGTGCGGCTCGTGCGCAAACCCGGCAGAAGTCTCGACGGCGAACGCCACACTTGGAATCGCTTCACGCACCCGCTGCACACCGAGGCGTGCCACGTCGGCGTCCATGGCGAAGGTCTCCACCACCAGCTCGGTGTGCATGTCGTACACGTATGCACCATTGGCGCAGACTCCGATCCCGCGGTGGCCGGTCTCCTCGGCGACCACTCGCATCCAGCGTGGTGGGCGTCCGGTCACGAACACGACGCGGATTCCCGCTTCCATTGCTGCCTGCAATGCCGCCAGAGTTCGCTTTGACACTGACCCGTCGTCGTGCACGATCGTCCCGTCGAGATCGGTTGCGATCAGCCGGGGTCTTGTCGTCACCTGTCCATCATCGCCTGTCGTCGCTAGTGTCGACTCACGCCCGACCGTGAAGAGGGGACTGGCCACATGCCGAGTCACGAGCTGCCCGAACAGCACAAGGTTCTCTTGGACGAGTCGGAGATGCCGACGCAGTGGTACAACATCGTGCCCGACCTGCCTGTGCCGCCACCGCCTCCGCTTCACCCAGGCACTCACGAGCCGGTCGGCCCAGACGACTTGGCACCGCTGTTCCCGATGGACTTGATCCTGCAAGAGGTTTCAGGCGACCGGTACATCGACATTCCAGTCGAGGTGCAAGACATCTACCGCCTCTGGCGGCCGTCTCCATTGATCAGGGCGCACCGTCTGGAGCGTGCGCTCGACACTCCTGCTCGCATCTACTACAAGTACTAAGGCGTCTCGCCCGCCGGATCACACAAACCGAACACAGCGGTGCCGCAGGCCTATTACAACGCGAAGGCCGGTGTCACGAAGCTGACCACCGAGACTGGCGCAGGGCAGTGGGGTACCGCCCTTGCTCTTGCCTGCTCGATGTTCGGCATCGAGTGTGAGATCTGGCAGGTCGCGGCGTCGTATGACCAGAAGCCTTACCGGCGCCTGATGATCGAAACCTTCGGTGCCAGGGTGCACAGATCGCCGTCAGAGCTGACCGAAGCCGGACGTACCTTTCTCGCCGCCGATCCGAAGCACACCGGCTCGCTCGGCATCGCGATCAGTGAGGCAGTGGAGGTTGCCGCAAAAGAACCCGAGACGCGCTACGCCCTGGGGTCGGTACTCAACCACGTCTTGATGCATCAGACGATCATCGGTGAAGAGACCCTGAGGCAGTTCGCCAAAATCGGTGAGACGCCAGATTTCATCGTTGGCTGCACAGGTGGTGGCTCGAACTTCGCGGGCCTGTCATTCCCGTTCATCCGAGAGAAGCTAGCCGGGAAGATGGACCCCAAGATTCGTGCAGTCGAGCCGGCGTCATGTCCTTCCCTGACGCATGGCAAGTACGCCTACGACTTCGGCGACGCAGCCGGCATGACGCCGCTGCTCAAGATGCACACGCTCGGACATGACTTCCTTCCTGACCCGATCCACGCCGGCGGTCTGAGGTACCACGGCATGGCTCCTCTGATCTCGCACATCTACGAGCTCGGGCTCATGGACGCCGTCGCGATCGGGCAGTCGGAGTGCTTTGCTGCAGGTGTTCAGTTCGCGCGCACCGAGGGCATCGTGCCCGCGCCAGAACCAACGCATGCCCTCGCCGAGACCATTCGCGAGGCACAACGGTGCAAAGAGACCGGCGAAGAAAAAGTCATCCTCACCGCTCTCTGCGGTCACGGCCACTTCGACTTGGCGGCCTACGACGCGTATTTGTCCGGCGCAATGACCGACGAACCGGTCTCGGAGGAGCGGTTCGCAGCGGCCCTGGAGACCGTCCCTGCGATCTGATCGGCTCGAGTCAGCCTTTGGGGGCGATCACGTCGGTTCCTAGTGTCGCTTGAAGCGGTGCGGGCACCTTCACCGAACCGTCCGCTTGCTGGTGGTTCTCAAGAATTGCGACGATGACTCGGGGTATTGCAACCAACGTGCCGTTGAGAGTAGCCACCGGGCGGGTGCGGTCACCGTCTCTCATTCGGACACCGAGGCGTCGGGCCTGAAACTCGGTGCAGTTGGACGTCGAGGTGACCTCTCGGTACCTGCCCTGCGTGGGGATCCAGGCCTCGATGTCGAACTTTCGCGCTGCACTCGAGCCGAGGTCACCGGTCGCAACGTCGATGACGCGGTAAGGGATCTCGAGCTGGTCGAGAAACTGCTTTTCCCACCCGAGCAACCGGCGGTGCTCCTCGACGGCTTCTTCGGGCTTGCAGAACGTGAACATCTCGATCTTGTCGAACTGATGGACTCGGATGATGCCTCGAGTGTCCTTGCCGTACGTCCCGGCTTCGCGACGGAAGCACGTCGAGATGCCGGCATACCGCAGCGGCAGCTCCGACGCGTCCAGGATCTCGTCTGAGTGGTACGCGGCGAGCGACACCTCAGAGGTGCCGATCAGGTAGAAGTCATCTTGCTCGAGGTGAAAGACGTTCTCAGCGGCCTGGCCCAAGAACCCGGTGCCTTCCATGGCAGGCGGCTTAACCAACACCGGAGTCACCATGGGCGTGAAGCCGGCGGCGACGGCTTGTTGCACGGCGACGTTGATGAGGGCGAGCTCGAGC
>JBJMHG010000018.1:0-7880 GCA_045807485.1 Actinomycetes bacterium | reverse complement strand
ATTTTCTGTTCTCCGACACAGTCGCCGAGAACATCAGGTTCGGTCGTCCCACAGCCAGCGACCGTGCTGACGAGGACGCCGCTCGCGCAAACGGTGCGCACGACTTCATTACCGCCCTGCCGGACAGTTATGACACCGATGTTGGAAAGCGCGGCGGGCGGTTGTCGGCCGGCCAGCGTCAGCTCGTGGCCTTCGCACGCGCGTTCTTGGCTGATCCGGCGGTCCTCATCCTCGACGAAGCCACCTCGTCACTCGACATACCCAGCGAACGGCTGGTGCAGCGGGCGCTGCGAACGATCCTCGCCGACCGCACTGCTGTGATCATCGCTCACCGACTTTCGACGGTAGAGATCGCCGACCGGGTAATCGTGCTCGAGTCCGGGAGAATCGTCGAAGATGGCAGCCCCGAAGAACTACTTCGCACCGAAGGCGGGTACGCCGGGCTTCACAAGGCATGGGCGGCATCTCTGGTCTAGCTTTCCGCCACGTTAGATCTCTTGGCGAATCCGCATCTGCGCACTGCGGCCATCCGGGTCGAAGAACCAGCGGTACAGCGGTCTGCTCCAAATCCGTTGCCACCTCGACAGCGGCTTGTGGGAGTACGTGCGGAGCCTTCCAGATGGTCGAGACCCCGCGCCGCCTTCTTTATGCCACCGGTCGAGTGCCTGCGCCGACCTGGCAAATGCGGTGAATGCTGACTTGTGGTCGATGAGGTCCTCATCATCGCCGTCGTTGCGGCCCAGGTGCTCGCGAGCCAGCTGCAGGCGAAGGCGGGCAGCGAAAGTCGGCTCACCGTCAGGATCGAGGATTGCGCACGACAGCTCAGAGTCGTGCGTCCATGAGCGCCTGTTCGCGTTGTCAGAGCCGACAGCAGCCCAGACGTCATCGACAACGCATACCTTCGCGTGCACGTATACCGGGGTGCCACTCTTGTTTTCTAGGCCATAGATGGCTACGCGGTCTCCGCCGGCACTAAAGAGGTGCTCCATGGCCAGTTCGCGTCCGACGAGATTGCCCGGCGTTGCGACTCGACCCAGCTGGTCTGGAAAGAGCGGTAGTACCACGATCATTCGCAGGTCTGGAGACCGTCGCAATGCCCGAGCGAACACATCGGCCACCTCGACTGACCAGAGGTATTGATCCTCGACATAGATCAGAGACTGCGCGTTGCCTACGACCTTCTCGTACGCGCGGGCAATGCTGCGCTCACCGCGTTTGGCAAAGGGATAGCCAGGATGACGTACCGGATACGTCCGTAGCAGTTGTGCTGAGTGCTCACCGCAAGGTGGCGGATCGGGAAGTTGAGGTGGCAGTTCATTGGGGTGACGGTCGTCCCGATGCATCTTGTCACCGATCACGTTGAGAGGATTTCGCGACACCGGTGCGGGGTCATTCCATCGCTCTCGAAAGACCGCTTCAGCGTCACCGACGGCGGGCCCTTGAATGGCCAACTGCGCGTCGTGCCACGGCGGAGTTCGGCCGTAGACGTCAGACATCGGTTGAGGCTGAGGATCGCCGCCATGGTCGATGTCATCGCGTCGGCTGTGGCAGAGGTCGATTCCCCCAATGAATGCAATGTCATCGTGCGGACGGTCGGGATGGCGCAGGACGACGAGCTTCTGATGGTGTGAGCCGCCCGGTCTCACCCGCATGTCCAACAAGCACTCACCGCCGGACGCCTCGATGTCCTCGCCAAGGTGACGGTTCTCTTGTTCGCTGAACTGGAAGCGGTCTAGGTGAGACCGCCACAGGAGGCCCCTCACATCGACGCCCCGACGGCTGGCGGCCGCAAATACGGACGCCACTTCCGTCCCATCGCCGTCGAGGCGCTCGTCTGGGTCACCGCGCCAGTCGGTGAAGAGCAGCAAATCCCCGCGTGACATTGCTTCGACACGGCTCAGCAGTTCGGCGAAATACACCGCGCCGTGAACGAGTGGCCGGGCATGGTTCCCAGACGTCCATGCTGTGCCGTCCTCGTGTCGGCGATCCAACACGGTCCACGGGTTGCCGCGCTCCTCAGCGGTGAGGAACCAGCTATCGAGTCTCACAGGACACGAGTTGCCCAAAGATCGCCAACCAGAAACACCCCATGCGCCGGGAGTGGGGCTTTGCGGCTGTCACATCTCGTCGAGAAGGCGGGGAAGCACCGAACCGTAGAGGGTTGCGAGGTCGCGGGCTGCTTCGACGTCCTCAATCGTGAACACTGGCACGTCCGCGGTCCGTGCCAGATAGAGCTCACCCCTCACCTCGCCCGCCGCGACCACTGGAACACCGAGGAAGCTGCCCTTTGGGTGCTGTGGCCACATGGCCTGGAACTCCTGGTACAACGCAGAGGATGCAGTTGCGCTCAAGTAGCCGCCACCCTCGAGCAGCATCCTGGTCGCGAGAGGGAACTGAATGACCGGGTACGGTCCGTCGTCCGGGAACCGCTGGTCGCCGGGGTCCAACTGACCTACGTTGACCAGGTCGCGGTAACCGCGCTCGTCGAGCAAAGTGATGCTGCACGCGCTGGCCATGAAGAGCTCTTGGATCTCTTCTGCGACGGCGGCGCTCACGTCCAACAGGCCGGTATGGCTGCTGATGGCGGCACGCACCCGCTGTGCGGCGTTACTCCGCGCGACACCACCCCATCCCATGCGGTAGCGATAGGGCTCTGGCGGCTCACCGATGTCGGGCGGCATGGCCCCCTCTTGGCAGTCTGAATGACAGGCTGTTCGATTCGCGGACTTTGTGACCAGATCAGTTAATCAGGCGTCGGCAGGCACCGGTATCGGCTCAAGGCCGTCACCCATTTGGCCGATTCCCCCTGCATGAAGGCCTCTTGGCGTACTGCTGCCCTGGTGACGGGTTTCGCGCTGACCCTGACCGCGACCGGGCTGCTCTACCTAGGGGTCAAGGAATCTGCACAGCGCGCCAACGAGCTCGACAAGCAGCTGTCCAACGCCTCGCAGAACTCCGCGACCTTGCTGTCGGAGTTCTTTGATCGTGCGGTGGGTTCAGATGTCCAGCTCGCTTCCGAACCGGCATTTGCTCGGATTTATGAGAAGCCTGGTCCGCTGAAGCCCAAGATCGATCAGAACCTGCCGGTGGTTCAGAACATCCAAAAAAGCCTGAGCGCAGTTGGTGTCGTCTATCCCGGTGCTGTCAGCGAGGCCTGCTACATCGACATAGCCACCGGTCGCGAGATCGCGCGTGTCGTGGAAGACAAGGTCGCTCCAGCCGCTGATCTATCACCCAGCGAAAAGGCCGCGTCGTTCTTCAAGCCATCGTCGGAGCAACCGGTCGGGGTTCCTTTCCAATCCACTCCCTACGTGTCGGGGGACACCAATCTCTGGGTAGTTGGAACGGCAACCCCTGTCGCAGTCAACGGCAAACCTCGCGCCATCGCCCACTTCGAGGTGAGTATCGAAAGCCTGCGTGAGGCGGTTGTCGCCGCGGACGCCAACTCGCATGTCCGCGTCGTCGAGGCATTGACCGGTGACGTGGTGATCGACGGTGACGTACCTCAGCAGCCCAAAGGGGAGCTAGGCAACGTCGAGGACACCACGTTCCAGGACCAAGACGTCAACCAAACCGGCTTAACCACGGTTGACGATGAGCGGGTCAGCATCACGCGCATGCCACCAGGTCGCACATTGACGGCTACCAACGTGAACAACTGGTTGGTCACGGCGTCCGCGCCGACGGTGGCGACGGGTGTCGCAGGAAGCTTCACCCCACTGATCATCGCGCTGTTCGCGCTTGGCATCCCGCTGATCCTCGTCGGCCTGGTCAGCGCCTTCCGCTCGGGACGCCGCCGCAAGGCGGAGCAGGAACGCGTCCGGGCCGAACGGGATCTGCTGGACGCACGCATGCAGGACCTGTCCGACGCACTCGCACGTGCGGCGGCTGGAGACCTTTCAGTGACAGTTGATGTAGATCTGGGTGACGAGAGCATGACCGCGCTCGCGCAGGCCTTCGATACGACACTGACCCATCTGCGTGGCTTGGTCACGCAGGCTGCGGCGAGCGGTGACCGACTTGCGGAGTCCGCTGCTGAACTGCGCGCTGCTGCCACCCAACAGGCTGCGGCAGCATCAGAGCAATCAGCATCTGTGACTGAGACCACGGCGACCGTGGAAGAGCTTGCTGCGACGGCCGCTCAGATCGCCGACACCGCGTCAGTGGTGGCGCAGTCGGCCCAAGAGACTCTGTCGTTGACCGGGGATGGCCTTGCTGCCGTGCAAGATTCGGTCACCGCAATCGGTCGGATCACCGACACGGTCGACTCCATCTCGACCAGTTCATCGGCGCTCGGCGAGAAGGTCAGTGAGATCGGCCGAATCCTGGTGCTGATCGACGAGCTCAGCGAACAGACCAACCTGCTCGCGCTGAACGCCGCTATCGAGGCTGCGCGAGCGGGCGAGCACGGACGCGGCTTTGCGGTGGTAGCGGCAGAGGTGCGCAAGCTGGCGGAGCGGGCGCAAGAGTCGACGGCTCAGATTCAGGGCCTGGTCACGGAGATCCAGGCGTACACCAACACCACAGTCATGGCGTCTGAGGCAGGTGCCCGTGAAGCGGGTCGGGGCGTCGAGGTCGCGGGCGCGGCCTCGCAGGCGCTCGACCGGATCGCCGGAATGGTCGAGTCGACCACGACCGCGGTGGCCGAGATCTCAGTGGCTACCCAGCAGCAGCGGTCGGCATCTGACCAGGTCGTCCAAGCCATGGAGCAGGTGGCCGACATGTCACAGGCCTTCGCGAGCGGATCGCAGCAGACTTCGGCATCGGCGGCAGAGATCACCGAGCTTGCCGGGGACTTCTCCGTGGCCATTGCGCAGTTCGACCTCTCGGGCGCAGAGCCAGCCCCCGAACGGCGCCAGCGGGCTGAGGCTGAGAGCGCCGAATCACCGCAAAGTTCCTAGTCACTAGTACTAAAGAACTAGTCCGGGATGTCCGAATCAATGAGTACCCCCTTCCCAAGGGCACCCTTTCCAAGAACAGCAGGACGAGCAGCAGTTCCCGCAGTACCCCGCACGACCAGTTGGCCCCAACAGAAAACGGCACCATCCAAGCCCCACACGAGCATCAGGCGGTCGCAATGGACTGGCAGCGATTCGATTGGCCGGCGATGGCCGGGGAACCGGATCAAGACTGGTTTGACTACTTGGAGCATCGTGGGTGGACCGTGAGCCCCGTGCCGACTGTGGCGCGGATCGGCGCACGCAGCTACCTGCGCTATCTCGGCTGGCGGGCCCGTTCGGCATAAGCCGTGCGGGCCCCACCGCCACCGCTTCCCATGGCAAGATCACCGACGTGGTGCAAGCGGTGCAGGACGTCCAACGCGTTGCCGCGTATGGCCTGGTTCAGAGCGCAGACCGCATCTTGCTTGTTCAGCTGACATCGCGGACGCCGGCGCCAGGCTCGTGGTCGCTGCCGGGTGGCGGGATCGACCACGGAGAGCACCCGGCCGACGCCGTGATCCGAGAGCTCTACGAGGAAACCGGGTTGCGAGGTCGAGTCGTCGATCTTCTCGATGTCGACTCACACTTTCGCGAGCACTACCTCGACCAGGAGGTGCTGGAGCGGTACCACGCAGTGCGCATCCTCTACCGAGTTTCGATCGAGAGCGAGGGCCCGCTGACCGTGGTCGATGCGGACGGCAGCTCAGACTCGCCCACGTGGTTCCCATTGGACGAGGCCAGGCGCCTGACGTTGACGCCGGTGGCCTCTCGAGGACTGCAGTTCACATCCTCCTGATCACAGCGACTTCAGGTCGTCCGTGGTCGACTCGCTTTTGACGTCCTCGAGGCCCTCGACATGGCTCCGGTCCGCGGTCTCGGCCTCCTCCTCCGAGCTCTCAGAGGACTGGCGGCTGGGTCGCAGCCCGCTGAAAGCGCCGGCGATTCCGACGATTCCGAGCAGGATCAGTGCGGTGGGTAGCACCCATCGACCGTCGACATCCCATGACAGCTGCTCGGCGAGCATGAAGCCGACAGCTGCGGTGCCGAGGACGATTCCGAAGAGGAACGACGTCATGTCGAAGGCGTGGCGTTTCATCGTTGTACCAATCTGTTGACGGTGACCGAACCCACTCCTGCGCTCAGGGTCAGGTCGAAGGATCCGGATGCGGGTGAGGGGGCAGATCCTGGAGTGACCCACGACTGCTCAATATCGAAACCACCATGCTGGGGCTCTTCTGGCATATCGATCTGCCCGATCCCCACGTCAGTGTTCACTGTGGCTGGCACGTCTTCCGGCAGCAGGACGATGACTTCGCCAGCGCCGATCGAGACGTCGACGTCCTTCGGGGTGGAGGGATCCAGAGCCCGCAGGTCTAGCGTGAGACTGCCAGCTCCGAGCGAGTACTCCGGCTGCAAGTCCGCCAAGGTCTGAACGCGATACGTGCGGTCGCCTGTGCCGTCGCCGGTGTTCCAGTCGATGCCGCGGGGAACGGCGCTGAGCGGAATCAACACCAGCGCCAGGACGATCCCCAGTGCGATGAGTCCGCGCGAGCGTCCGACGAAGGTTCCTAGCAGCAGGCCGAGGGCAACGACCGCGAGTCCGGACGCGAGAACTACGACCGCACTCACGGAGATCACGTCGGCGAGGTCGAGTGCCACCAGGCTGCCTGTCACCAGCAGCGCGACGCCCACGGTGAGGCGGCCGAGAACCGACTTCTCCTTCGGCGGGGAGGGGGGCGGCGGTGGCGGTGGGGTTTGCGCCGGCATCGCCGGTATCGCTGGAGGAGCAGGCGGTTGCGGTGGCCCTTGCACCGGGGGGATTGGAGTGGTCGGCCGCTCGATTGCCGTCGTCGGCATTGAGCTGGTCGGTACAGGGCTGGTCGGTACAGGGCTCGTGTCGGGGGCCACTGTCGTGGTGCCGCTATCGCGCCGACTCAGCGCCACCACACCGGCAATGACGAGGAGCAGCAGCACTGTCCCGCCGAAGCCCATTCCTCCGTCCCACGCTCCCCAGGCGAACAGCGGCCCGACGATCAGCACCGCGGCCACCACCACGGCGATGATCACCAAGGTGTTGTTGTCGCGGAAGAACCGTTCACCGGCGGAGTCGGCATCTGCCTCATCTGGGATGAACAGCCATCCCGCGATGTAAAGCAGAAATCCGCTGCCACCGAAAATTGCCAGAACCACGAAGGCGACCCGCACCAGGATGGGGTCGATCCCAAGCGTCCGGGCGATGCCGCCAGCAACCCCCGCGACGACCTTGCCGTCGCCGTTGGTGCGGCGCAACAGGGGTCGCGGAGGTGCTGGGGTGCCGGGAGGCGGCGGACTGTAGCCGGGCGGGGGCGGGGCGTAGCCAGTGTCGTTTTCGCTCATGTCGTCAAGGAAACCGGCATTGCCGTGCTGGCCGCATCAGGCTTTGGCCCTGAGTCGCCCCTGAGTCTGGGCCGGATCCCTCAGGGAGGGACAGGGGCAGACCCTGAGGACAGCGGAGCAGCCCGGACGCCACGATAGGTACGTGACCGCACCCACTCCGTCGTATTCCTCGTATCCCGAGGTGGCGCCTCTTCGGCGTGCGTCGTCCGGTCGCCTGCTGGGCGGGGTGGCCAGGGGCGTGGCCGACCATCTCAACGTCGGCGTCTGGTGGGTTCGCTTCGCATTCGTTGTTCTGACCGCGGTCAGCGGGGCAGGGGTCCTCGCCTACGCGATCTTGTGGGCCCTTGTCCCTTTGGACGAGCGGGCGGCGCGTGACGCTGTCGAAGAGAGCGAGAGCACCGCCGTGTTCAGCGGGAGAAGCTCTGAGCGCGCCATCTTGCTGGTCCTGGGCGCCGCCGGAGTCGTGCTCGGACTGTTGTTGCTCGCGACCATCGCAGGCCTCGATCTACGCGGGTTCGTCCCCCTCGCCCTGGCTGGCGCCGGTGCGGCGCTGATCTGGCTACG
>JBJMHG010000017.1:0-3457 GCA_045807485.1 Actinomycetes bacterium | reverse complement strand
CCGGGCGCCAGCTGCGACAGCGGCCCGCGCCGACCGACGCAGGTTGGCATCGTCGAAGTTCGCCAACCTGTTGGCGGTTGCCCGCACCTCACGGCGCATTCGGCGGTCTTCCCACGCCAGGACGCTGTCGTGGGCCCCCAGCCTGGTCAGCATGGCTCCGATCGCGTCACCGTCGCGGATGACGACGCGGTCGACCCCACGCACCTCGCGCGCCTTTGCCGAAATGCCAAGCCGACGGGCTGATCCCACCAACGCCAGTGCTGCCTCGGGACCAGGACAGGTGATCTCAAGCGCAGAGCTGCGACCCGGCTCGGTGAGGGACCCATGGGCGAGAAACGCACCGCGCCACGCGGACTCAGCGTCACAGATGGCACCGGACACCACGGCAGGGGGAAGCCCTCGCACGGGACGGCCCCGCCCGTCCACCAGGCCGGTTTGCTTCGCCAGTGCATCGCCGTCTTTGACGACCCGGACCACGTACCTGGTGCCCTTACGGAGACCACCGGCGGCCAGAACGGCCAGGTCGCTGGAGTGACCGTAGACCTCTGAGATGTCTTTGCGCAGTCGGCGTGCGGCCACGCCGGTGTCGAGCTCTGCTTCCAGGACGATGTGACCGCTCACCAGGTGCAGAGCGCTCGAGAACCGGAGCATGGTCGAGACTTCGGCCTTGCGACAGCAGGGCTTGGTGACGGTGAGACGAGCCAGTTCGTCCTTCACCTGAGCGGTCATGGCCATGTCAGGCATCCTCTCATTCGATGACACGTGACGGGCGTCGCGGGGCTGCGAGGATCTCGCCGAAGGCCGCTGCCAGTGCAAGGGGATCATGTCGGGCAGGATCGTCGGCAGACTTGACCTCGACCACGGCAAGTTCCGCACCGAGCCTGGACGCGGCGCTCTCAAGCGTCGCCCGCTCGGCAACGCAGGACGCATCTGCCATGACAACATCGATGGCCAGCTCCGGCGCCTGACGTTCCAGCGACTCAAGGTAGGCCTCGGGGGTGAAACCGGTCGTCTCGCCCACTTGAGGCTCGAGGTTGAGAACGACGGCCCTGCGCGAAGCGGTCGTAGTGATGGCCGCAGCCAGCTCGGGAACCAACAGGTGCGGAATCACGCTGGTGAACCAGGAGCCAGGACCAAGGATCAACCAGTCGGCTTCGGTGATCGCTGTCACGGCCTCGGGGCAGGCGGGTGGCATGTCAGGGATAAGTGCGACATCAACGATGCGTCCTGAAGTCGTAGCCACTGCGACCTGTCCGCGCACCGTGGAACGATCGCCAGCGCCGTCCTCGACGATGGCTTCGATGTCGAGCGGAACCGTCGACATCGGAAGCACGCGACCGGACGCCTTGAGCAGCCGTCCCACCCAGTCCAGGCCATGCACCGGATCATCGGCTGCCAGCTCCCACAATGCGACGATCAGCAGGTTGCCCACGCTATGTCCAGACAAGTCGCCAGGACCCTGGAATCGGTGCTGAACCACACGGCTCCACGTTCTGCCCCAGTCGTCGTCCTCACAGAGCGCCGCAAGTGCCATTCGCAGATCACCGGGAGGAAGTACCCCTAAGTCGCGGCGCAGTCGGCCACTGGATCCTCCGTCGTCGGCCACCGTGACCACGGCGGTGAGCTGGTCGGTGACTCGTCGCAACGCCGACAGTGAGGCAGCGAGCCCGTGTCCGCCCCCGAGAGCGACCACCTTCGGGTTGATCGCCTCGACGTCACTCACGCCCGAGATCCCGGTGCACGACTCGGATCGACATGTCGTCGGCGCTGAGCCGTTCGGCGAGAGATTCCGCGAGGGCGACGCTGCGATGTTTGCCGCCGGTGCACCCCAAAGCAATCGTCGCGTAACGCTTGTTCTCGGTGCGGTAGCCCTCGAGTGCGACCTCCAGAGCGGCCTGGTAGGCGTCCATGAACGGGTCAGTAGCGGCTTGCCCGAGCACGAAGTCGGAGACGTCGGTATCTCGACCCGTTAGTGGCCGAAGCTCAGGCACCCAGTACGGATTGGGCAGGAACCGGCAGTCGGCAACGAAGTCGGCGTCGACCGGCAGCCCGTACTTGTAGCCGAAGGACATGATGGTGACCTGCAGCGCTCGCCCTGTTCCCGACCCCACCGCAGTTTCGATCCGTGCCCGAAGTTGATGCACGTTGAGCGGTGAGGTGTCGATCAGCAGGTCGGCAGATTCGCGAAGCTGAGTGAGCAGCTGCCGCTCGGCCATGATTCCATCCACCAATCGACGACCACCCTGCAGAGGATGCGGTCGGCGGTTCGACTCGAAGCGCCGCACGATCGTCTCGTCGTCCGCCTCCAAGAAGACCAGGTGCGGATGGATGCCGAAGCCGTTGACTGCCTCGAGGGCTTCGCGCAGATCACCGAAGAACTCTCCACCTCGAACATCAGCGACGGCTGCGATTTTGAGACCGTCGGACTGGTCTCCGATCGGCCGGGCCTGACGAGCCAGCTCGACCATCCTCGGCAGCAGTGAGGGTGGCATGTTGTCGACCACGAACCACCCGAGGTCTTCCAGCGCGTGCGCAGCGGTGCTGCGACCGGCGCCGGACATGCCGGTCACCACCAGAACTTGAGGCTGACCGTCTGCTGGCTCGGCCAATCGAGAGGACACGCTGGCCATTCTGGACTACGACGCAAGCACCCTCGTCAGGTCTCACTCACGATCTCGCCAGTTGCGGTGTCCACCTGCTCTTGCGGCGGTTGGTCACTGAGCGATGCGGCAATGGTCGCGGCTAGCCGGGGGCCGATGCCTGGCACCTGCTGCAGCTCGTCGAGGCTGGCTCCCTTGATCCGTCGGACCGACCCGAAGTGCCGAAGGAGTGCACGTTTGCGTTCGGCGCCAAGGCCGGGAATGGAGTCGAGGGCACTCACCGTGGCGCGACGTCCCCGCTTCTGACGCTGGTAGGCGATGGCAAACCGGTGCGCCTCGTCTCGGACACGCTGCAGCAGGAACAATCCCTGCGACCCTCGCGGCAAGATCATGGGCGAGTCGTCACCGGCCACCCACACCTCTTCCAGCCGCTTGGCGAGGCCGACCACTGTGATGTCTGTGATGCCCAGGTTCGTGATCGCGTCACCGGCCGCCGCCGCCTGAACTGGACCTCCATCGACTACGACGAGCTGCGGCCGGTAGGCAAACCGTTTCGGACGCGCTGGCGTCACCGCGTCCGCTTCGAGCGGTTCGTCTTCTTGCGACCGCTGAGACTCCTCGATGAGCCGCCGAAATCGGCGTCCGATCACCTCCGCCATGGCGGCCGGATCGTCTCCTCCTGGGCTCTTCACCGCGAAGCGTCGGTAGTCGCTCGTTCGAGGCACGCCATCTTCAAAGACCACCATCGAGGCCACGGGGTCGCTGCCCGACAGGTGTGAGATGTCGAAGCACTCGATGCGCAGCGGCGCGTCCGCCATGCCGAGCGCTTCTTGAAGCTCTTCGAGTGCGACTGCGCG
>JBJMHG010000016.1:0-6086 GCA_045807485.1 Actinomycetes bacterium | reverse complement strand
CACGCTCCGGTCGTGCGAACCGTTGCAGGTGAGGTGAAGCTTGGCCCTCCAGAGAGCCCGCCGCAGGGGGTCGACTACAGCAGCATGAGATTCATCGGGCCGTCTGGAGGGGAAACCCACATGATGGTCGCAGCGCCGTCGACGCCGGGGCCACATCCCATCGTCATGCACGTACACGGTGGGCCAGAGTGGGCTGACTCCGACATGTACGACCCCTGGGCCGCCACGTTGGTCGACCATGGTGTGGCGCTGGCGACGGTCAACTACCGAGGCTCGACCGGGTTCGGGGAGGCGTGGCGTACCGCTATCCATCACGGCAACATCGGCATCCCTGAGGTGTCCGACGTGGTGTCAGGCCTGCGTCACCTGGTCGACATCGGTATCGCGGATCCGGCGCGTTGCGCCATTGAGGGGTGGTCGTGGGGGGGCTATATCGCCGCTCTGGCAATCGGACTGCACCCCGACATTTTCGTCGCTGCGATCGCAGGGATCCCCGTGTGCGACTCGGTCATGACGCACGAGGACTGCTCGCCGTCACAGCAAGCGTATGACCGGGCCATCATGGACGGTTCGCCCACTGAAGTGCCGGAGCGGTATGCCGAACGGTCGCCGTCGACTTATCTGGACTCCGTGCGAACTCCGGTCTTGATCATCGCCGGCGAACACGACAGCGCCTGTCCGATACGTCAGGTGCGGTGGTACGCCGACCAGCTAGAGCAGCGAGGTCGGGCCGTTCAACTTCATGTTTACGACGCTGGCCACCACGCGAACAGCGTGGACGAGCGGCTCGCTCACGTCGAGCTGATGCTCGACTTCTTGGGCCAACACAAAGTGCTGGACACGCCTGTCGAGGTTTGACCGCAGTTTGTTCCGGCCGGAGGCTGCACGGCGGGCCTCGGAAATGTCAGACTGCCGGTCATGGATCCCCAAGAGCTGGTGCAGCGCTACAGCGCCCACAACTACCACCCACTTCCCGTCGTCCTTACCCATGGCGATGGGGCTTGGGTCACCGACACCGAGGGCAAGAAGTACCTCGACCTGCTCTCCGCCTACTCAGCTCTCAACTTCGGGCATCGTCACCCGCGGTTGATCGAAGCTGCCAAGAGCCAGATGGATCGTCTCACCCTGACTAGTCGGGCATTCCACAACGACAAGTTGGGCGAGTTCGCTGAGGCGCTTGCTGAGTTGACCGGCAAAGACATGGTCCTGCCCATGAACTCCGGTGCTGAGGCAGTCGAAACGGCGATCAAGACCGCACGCAAGTGGGGCTACCGCGTCAAGGGTGTGCCGGCTGACAGCGCGCGGATCATCGTCGCCGACGGCAACTTTCACGGTCGAACGACGACCATCGTCTCGTTCTCTACCGACCCCGAGGCACGTGATGACTTCGGCCCTTTTACGCCAGGCTTCGATATCGTCGCCTACGGAGATCTCAAGGCGCTCGAGAGCGCGATCACTTCAGCCACCGTGGCGTTTCTCGTCGAGCCCATCCAGGGGGAAGCGGGGGTCGTGCTACCTCCCGATGGCTACTTGTCAGCGGCCCAGAAACTCTGCCGCGACAACGGGGTCTTGTTCATTGCCGACGAGATCCAGAGCGGGATGGCACGTACCGGTAAGACGTTTGCCTGTGATTGGGAAGGCGTCGACCCCGACATGTACGTGATGGGCAAGGCACTCGGGGGTGGGATCTATCCGGTATCCGCGGTCGCCGCAAACTCTGACGTACTTGGAGTCTTCCGACCAGGCGAGCACGGTTCCACATTCGGCGGCAACCCTCTTGCGGCAGCGATCGGCACCGAGGTGATCGCAATGCTTAGGACCGGTGAGTTCCAAGAGCGCTCGCAAACGCTCGGTGCACACATGCTGGAGCGGCTACGCGCTGAAGCACCCTCGACTGTCGCGGAAGTGCGCGGCCGGGGCCTATGGGCGGGGGTGCAGCTGCATCCAGGGCTAGAGCCTGCGCGCACGCGATGTGAACGCCTGATGGTTGAGGGCGTTCTCGCAAAAGACACGCACGTCACGACGATCCGAATTGCGCCGCCGCTGGTCATCAGCCAGGACGACCTCGACCTTGCCATAGACAAGCTGCTGAAGGTTCTCGACTGATCCACACCACGGAACACAGATGCCGTCGTTTGCATGACTTTCTTCGCCGTTCTGCGCCAACTCCGTCATAGGGTGGCACCGTGACGAGTGTCGTAATACCGGCAGAGACGCGGCCCGGCGAACGCCGGGTCGCTTTGGTGCCAGAGGGCGTCGGACGGCTTACCGCGCTCGGCGTCGATGTGGCAGTCGAGGCTGGTGCTGGTGTCAAAGCTGCATTCTCAGACGACGACTATCGCGCGGCCGGTGCGACGGTACGAACCGACGATGGCCTGGCCGCAGCCGACGTCGTGTACAGCGTGAACTCGCTGAGTCTCGAACAGATCGCGCGCCTTCGCCGCGGCGCAACAGTCGTCTCTTTCCTGGCGCCGAGCTCTTCACTCGACAAGGTGAAAGCAGCTCAGGAATGCGGCGTCACGTGGTTCTCGATGGAACTGATTCCGCGCATCTCGCGTGCGCAGTCGATGGATGCGCTTTCCTCGCAGGCCTTAGTAGCCGGCTATCGGTGCGCGTTGATCGCAGCAGAACGACTGCCGAAGTTCTTTCCGCTGCTGATGACCGCGGCCGGAACTGTAAAGCCGGCGCAGGTCGTGGTTCTCGGGGCGGGAGTTGCCGGACTCCAGGCAATCGCGACGGCCAAACGACTCGGTGCGGTGGTTCAGGCCTACGACGTCAGGGCGGCGGCAGCTGACGAAATCCGATCGATGGGCGCCAAGTTCATCGATCTCGATCTCGACTCGCTGGAGGGAGCCGGTGGTTATGCACGTGAGATGACCGAGGATCGCGCCCAACGCCAACGCGACCTGCTGGCCCCCTACATCGCCTCAGCCGACGCAGTGATCACGACCGCTGCGGTGCCAGGACGACAGGCTCCGATGCTGGTCACCCGTCAGATGGTGGAAGGCATGGGCTCCGGATCGATCGTCGTCGATCTGGCCGCGGAGACCGGGGGGAACGTCGAAGGATCCGTCGCAGGTGAAGAGGTGCAGATCGGATTGGCGCGCGTTTGGGGTGCGTTGAATGTTCCTTCACAGATGCCTGTGGCCGCCTCGCGCCTCTATTCGGCCAACCTGGTAGCGCTCAGCCAGCTCTTCCTCAAAGAGGGCGGAGTCGAGCTCGATTTCGAGGACGAGATCGTTAGTGGGGCCTGCGTCGTGCACGACGGTGTCGTGCGCTTTGAGGCGGCCAGAGAAGCGTTGGAGGGGAAGAACTGATGGATGGCGTAGCGCTGCTCACGGTCTTTGTGTTGAGCATCTTTGTGGGGTACGAGGTGGTGTCAAAGGTTTCCACCGTCCTGCACACCCCCCTGATGTCGGGCGCCAACGCTATTCACGGCGTGATTTTGGTTGGCGCAATCATCGTGACTGGCCACGCGAACACCGATGTGGAGCTGTGGTTGGGACTCGTGGCAGTCGTCCTTGCAACGGTCAACATGGTGGGGGGCTTCGTCGTAACCGATCGAATGCTGCAGATGTTCACCAGCCGTAGGACCCCAAGCAAGGGGCCGGGCGCGTGAACCAAACCTGGGTTCAGCTGGCCTACTTGGTCGCTGCACTTTGCTTCATCTTGGCGCTGAAGGGCCTTTCGTCGCCGAAATACGCGCGTCGAGGAAACCTGATCGGTGCAGTGGGCGCACTGCTCGCAGTCGTCGTGACCCTCGTGGCGGAGGACTACGACCACATGGTTGCGATTTTGATTGCCATCGTGGTCGGCACCGCGTTCGGCGTTCCCGCCGCACGTCGCGTGCAGATGACCGCAATGCCACAGCTCGTGGCACTGTTCAACGGCGTTGGCGGTGGCGCCGCCGCAATCGTGGCCCTGATCGAAGTGTTGTCTGGAGTCGAACATCTCAGCGTCGGTGCACTGACGGCGTCCACGTTCACGATCCTGATCGGCTCTGTGTCCTTTAGTGGATCGGTCATCACTTTCTTGAAGCTCCAGGGCACGATGACCTCTCGGCCGGTCGTATTCCCGGGCATGCAAGTACTTCTTCCCCTCACTGCCGTTGCTGCGGTCGGGTTGGGGGTGGGCGTCCTCTCGACCCGTTCAATCGCGCTCTCTTACTTGCTGGCCGCTGTGTCACTGCTTCTCGGCGCTCTGTTCGTACTCCCGGTTGGCGGCGCCGACGTTCCGATCGTTATCTCGCTGCTGAACGCCGCTACAGGCGTAGCAGTTGCCGCATCTGGGTTCGTCATCGACAACGTTCTGCTGCTCATCGCGGGGACGCTCGTCGGGGCCAGTGGATCGCTTCTGACGCTGCTCATGGCCAAGGCGATGGGTCGTCCCATTACGTCCACACTCTTCGGGGCTTTGATGGGCGGCTCGACCCTTGGCGGTGGTGAGGCGTCGGATCGGCCAGTGAAGTCGGTGGGCCCTTCCGATGTTGCAGTGATGTTGGCGTACGCCCAGCGAGTCGTCATTGTGCCCGGGTACGGCCTGGCTGTCGCGCAGGCCCAAGGAGCGCTCAAGGAACTCGTCGATCTGTTGGGCGAGCGCGGCGTCGAGGTTTCCTACGGCATTCACCCGGTTGCTGGGCGGATGCCTGGCCACATGAATGTGTTGCTGGCCGAAGCAAATGTCCCGTACGAGCAGCTCAAAGAGATGGACGAGGTCAACCCCGAGCTGCCGAGCACCGACGTTGCATTGGTGGTAGGCGCCAATGACGTCGTCAATCCCGCCGCACGAACCCCTGGTACGCCCATATCGGGGATGCCCATCATCAATGTCGACCAGGCTCAGTCAGTCGTGTTTCTCAAACGGTCGATGAGGCCGGGCTTTGCCGGTATCGAGAACGAGCTGCTGTACGACCCGAAGACCCAGTTGTTGTTCGGCGACGCCAAGGACTCCCTGAGCCAAACGGTGACGGCGCTGAAGTCATTGTGAACGCGCAAGATCAGGACTAGGCAATTGGCGGCATAGTCTGCGACCATCACGACGGGGCCAGGTGAGGTGAGAGGTAGGTGTCGTCGTGGGTGACGAGATGGCGGCCGACTTCGCCCTGAGCGCCGTCCGCGAGGACGGCGTCTGGTCAGTGACGCCGCTTCCGCCCGCTGCAGCCAACGACCTGAAGCAGATGGTGCACGTCCTGAGGCAGCAACCCGGAGATGCCGGAGCAATCGGCTTGCTGTCGTTCGCCGAAGACTTCTTTGTAATCGTACGAATCGTTGGTGATGACATTCGGTTGCTGTTGAGTGATGTGACCGCGGCCTTCGATGCACCGTTTGCCAGCCAAGTTCTTGATCAGCTGGGGTTGTCGATGCCAGACGGTGATGATGAGGACGACATAGAACCCGCCGGAGACCTCGATCTGCTCGAAGACCTCGGTGCTAGCCCGTTGTTGTTGGCTGAGCTCTGCGATGACCTCGACCTCTATCCAGACGACGTCTTTGGCCAGGTGGCTGAGCAGCTCGGCTTCAGTGAGCAATACGACGCAGCGATCCGGCTGGTTGCTTGAGCGTCAGTTCGATGTCCGGAGACACCTCATCCTTCGACACTGCGTTGGGCCGGGCACTAGAGCTGGCACGCGAGTCGCGCGATGCTGGAGAGGTGCCGATTGGTGCACTCGTCCTTGACGCCTCAGGCGCCGTTATCGGTGAGGGCAGAAACGAACGGGAGATACGCACTGATCCGACCGCTCATGCTGAGATCCTCGCGCTGCGCGCGGCTGCTACTAAGCGAGGAACGTGGCGGCTGGACGGGTGCACATTGGTGGTGACACTCGAACCATGCACCATGTGCGCTGGAGCACTCGTTCTCGCCCGAGTCGACCGAGTGGTGTTTGGCGCCTGGAATGACGAAATGGGTGCGGTCGGCACCCTCTGGGACGTGGTGCGTGATCGCCGTCTGAACCACAGGCCAGAGGTAGTAAGTGGCGTCCGCGCTGGCGAGTGCGCTGACCTCTTGCAGACCTTCTTTGCGAGCCACCGCGATTCGAGCCGTGAGGATCTCATCGGGTAACCTCGTCGGCGGTAGCGTGTCCGAGC
>JBJMHG010000015.1:0-3925 GCA_045807485.1 Actinomycetes bacterium | reverse complement strand
GAGACCGCGCGCCACCGACATAACGTCGGACTTCTCCTAGTCGACCATCTCGCCGGCGCCGGTACCCGCGTCCGGGCGCACACGCGAGCACGCGCTCTGACCTGGGAAGGTCGGGTCGGAGGTCGCCGAGTCGTTCTGGTGAAGCCCACTACGTACATGAACGACGCGGGACAGGCGGTATCCCCGCTTTGCGCCTTCTACAAGGTGACCACTGACCAAGTTGTGGCGGTGCACGACGAGCTCGACCTACCGTTCGGTTCAATGCGGCTCAAGTACGGTGGGGGCGACAACGGGCACAACGGTCTGAAGTCGCTGCGACGATCGCTGGGTACCGGAGACTTCTTTCGGGCGCGCTTGGGAATAGGGCGTCCCCCTGGTCGAATGGATCCGGCCGCATTCGTGCTACGTGATTTCAGTGCCACTGAACGGGCCGAGGTGCCGCAGCTCGTGGAACGGGCAGCGGACGCCGTATCGGCGCTCATCGACGAAGGGCTTGAGCGCGCACAGTCCCAGTACAACGACTGATGTCTCACTACTGGAGATTGCTACGCGACGAGGTGACCCACCCATGATGTCTCGACGCGTTCCGCTAATTGCTGGCTCAACCATCGCGTTGACGGTGGCCGCGTCCGCTCCCGTGCTGCTGGCGCCCACAGCTGCGGTCGCAGGGCACAAAGTCGCCCGCGACTCATTCGAGCGGTCGCTTGCCGGGTGGAAAAAAGCACCACCTTCGACTCGCCTTGACCGCGTATCTGCCGGACGCGGCCAGGGGAGCCAGGCAGCTCGCCTGCGGCCTCCTGCGACTCGCGCCGCGAACGTCGGCATGACCGATGCGCCCGCGCTCGTTCGACGAAGCCACCGAGGGGCCCGCTACGTCGCGACGGCCTGGGTGAAGGCGACACCCGACGCCCATCGCGGGAAGGCGTTGCAGGTGCGCGTCTCTTTGGGCGAGCAGAAGGCCAAGGGGCTCGGCGTGCACGCGTGGCGAGGTGCTCGGCTCTCCACCAGCCACTGGCGCAAGGTCACCGTGCCCTTCACGGCTCGCCACAAAGGTCGGCATCTCGACCTGACTGTGCGAGCCCGCCACATTTCCAGGGGAGGAGCACTGCTCGTCGATGACGTCCGGATTCAAAAGCGGATGGCGCCGCACCCGAGCAACCGCAAACTGCGCGGCGTGCACTACGGAGCCAGTGTCGACGAAGGCCGTCTCGACTGGATGCGGGCGCTGCACAGGTCCGACCACCGGTACTCGCGCATGGAGGTGGTTCGCTTCTTCGAACCGTTCATTCGTGACTCATGGTCGGGCACGCTGGGCAACGTCCGGCGTCCGGTCAACGTGTCGTTCTACGCACGTCCTGGTGCGGTTCTTGCCGGTGCGTATGACCTGACGCTGCGCAGGTGGTTCCGGGACGCGCCCAACCACACGCCGATCTGGTGGACCTACTGGCACGAGCCAGAAGACGACATCGCGAACGGAAACCTTTCAGCAAAGCACTATCGGCAAGCATGGCGCCACATCAACGCCATCGCGCGACAAGCTGGAACGCCCAACCTGCACCCGACTTTGGTGCTCATGGCGTGGACCGGGCAACCGGCATCCGGCCGCCGTATCAGCGACTACTACCCAGGTCACTTCATCGACGTGATCGGGTGGGACGGCTACAACCCACCGCGTGCGCGTGGGTACGCGTCGCCACGAGCCATGTTCGCTGCCTGTGCGGCGAAGAACAGGCGACTCGATGCGCGCTTTGCAATACCTGAGCTCGGCGGTGTGCTCGTGCCCGGCGACGATGGCAGCAGGAGAGCCTCGTGGTTGGTACAGGTAGCGAAATACGCGGCAGCGCGAAACGCCGCTTTCGTCACGTACTGGGACGCGAAGATCCCCAACGAGAATTACCAGCTGCGCGATCTGCCTTCTCGATCGGCGTGGCACCACGTCGTCAAGGACTGACGCTGGTCGCTTCGCCCTAGAGCGCCGCCCTACAGGCCGCGTCCGGTTCGATGCAGCTGCCGCAGCACCCAGTCTGGCTTCAGTACGCCGGACGCGACCCCGAGTGCGATGTACGACCGCGGTTCGGCGGGTCTGGTCCGAAGCGCCCGAAGCGCCCAGCGAGCGCCTTCACGCCGGTTTCCTTCTGCCGCCGCAGCAAAGGCGATCTTTCCCATGAGCCAGGCCTCACCTGCCGGCACTTGGGCGAACTCGGGATACTCGTCATACAGCCACGTCAACGCTGAGTACCACGTTTCCCAACGTGCGGCGAAGTAGGAGCCTTTGGACCACAGCACTCGGACGCCGACGATCGGCAGGTTCAGGACGTCGTGGCTACGAGCCGCTCGCAGCAAGAACTCGTAGTCCTCGGCGTAGCTTCCCGGGATGCTCTCTTGTACGAGCCCGAAGCCCTCGACGACGGCCTTACGTCTCATGACGAAGGTTGAAGGGTGGAGCTCGGTGAGCCGGTCGCGGAGCAGGTCAGTCATGGTGACGCGTTCTTGGCGCAATACTCGGCGGTGGTAGGTGTCGGCGTACTCGACCTCGATGCCGCAGCACACCAGTTCACAGGTGGGTGAAGCGTCGAGCGCTGCCACTTGTTGGGCAAGCTTGTCGGGTAGCCATGTGTCGTCGTCATCACAGAAAGCCACCAGCTCGGCGTCCGAGGCGAGCAGGCCAGAGTTTCGTGCACCGGCCAGTCCGGGCGTGCGTTCGTTGGAGAGCACCACGACGCTGCGGCCGGGCCGCAGGCCCAGCGACTCATCGCGCTCGAGGTCGAAATCAGGGGCGGAGTTGTCGTACACCACCAAGGCCCGAACAGCGCCGGGATAGTCAGACGCAAAGACCGCGCGAATGCTGTCGCGAAGCAACTGGGGGCGATCGCGAGTTGCGATGACGACATCGACGTCGGGTGAATATCCAGTCACCGCGATCTCGATCCGTACCCGTAGTGGTGCTGGAGTGGCATGGTCAGCGCACCAACGAGGCGTTGGCGAGCCGAGGGCATGTCCATCTGCCACGTCTCGTCCGAACGGATCGTCACGCTTCCCGAGACAAATCGCATCGGGTTCCCCGCCACGGTGTGCGAAGGGCCAAGCGTGAGCGTGTCACCGTCGAGCATGCTGAGGACGGCTCCGACGTCGTCGATTCCCGACAGTCGCGCAGCGTCGAGCAGCGCATCTTTAGGAGCGCGTACGAAGTCTTCGTAGCGCACTCGCAAGTACGGGCGGTGGTGACCCAGCTGCTCGATCACAGCGTTCTGGACGTCCCACAGCACGGCTGCCTTCGCGGGACCGTAGACCGGCATCGGGATGCCGCCCGCCTCTGGTCGCGCGACAGTCTTGGTCCATGCATGAGCGACCGCTCGGCTGTCGCGAACTACGTGGAGCAGCCGGAGGTCGACTGAAGGCATGCGCGAGAGCAGCAGGGCGTAGGACGCGTGCTTGCTCGAGTCGATGATGATGCTCGCGCCCGAGACCTCAGCGATCGCCCGGTAGAGCCGGCCTAACCGGTCTAGGTACGCCTGATGGCGGCGCTCATATCTGGAAGAGAGCCGTGGGCGCATCAACATCGGCAGGTACCGGTTGCGGTCGACTGAGAACCGCAGGTCAACAGCGGTGTCGGCGTCGAGTCGGTCCCACCCGCCGAACGCGACTTCGCCGACTTGACTCCAGAAAGCGCAAGACCGAAATGGTTGGCCGCATCCGCACAGCTCGTTGTCGCGAAGCCCGCGGTCCCAAAGATGAACGGTCTCACCGACGCTGACCACGCCCGGCAGCTCGCCAAGAGCCCGCTCGATGAGCGTACTGCCGCTCCGCCCTTGTCCACCGATGAAGACCACTCGCACGTCATTGCTTGATGGGCTGGCCGGCTGACCCACAAGATCTGCCACGAGTGCGCCGACGTTGCGGACCCCCTCTGCGACGTCCGACCCGC
>JBJMHG010000014.1:0-5026 GCA_045807485.1 Actinomycetes bacterium | reverse complement strand
GAAGCGCGCTCAGCTGGTCACGCAGCTCATCGCCGACCATCGCCTGCCAGTCGTCGAATGCCGGGCTGTCCCGCAGCGAGAACCCGGCCATGAACGGTTCGGCTGCCAGGTCGACCGCGGCCCGCAGCTCCTTCAGGTCTGACGAGCCAGACGCCGCACCGAACTGCTCGACGTCACACTCGGCCATCGCGGCGTCCAGCCAGACGACCTTTTGCTCGGCCTTGAGCGCCGGTCCAACACCGGACGCGACCGAGAGGGTCCGTCGTAGTGCACCTCGGGCTTTGGTCTGGTCGAGCTCTGGCCAGAGCAAGGCGGCGAGCACGTCCCTCTGCTGGGGACGGCCGGTGACGGCGAGGTAGGCGAGCAGGGCGACGGCTTTGCGGGTGTCGAAGCGCACCGGCTCGCCGTCCAGCAGCACCTCGGGGGCGCCGAATAGCCGCAGCTGCAGCATCGATTCGCCTCCATGGGACCAGGTGCCTCCCTAGAATCCGATGACCGTAACGGTTTCGGTGGCCAAATCGTCCGGAACTGCGTATGCGACCCAGGTTCGTAACGCTTTCGGAACGGAGGCTGCGGAACATGGAGCCCGTGAGCATCGGAGAAGCAGTCGACCAGCAGGTCGCGACTGAGCCCGGCGCGACCCTCCAGGTCACCCCGGACCAGGACGTCGACGCCCCAGCGAAGCGCCGTTGGCGTAGGCGCCGCCGGACGCCGGGTGCTTCGGCACCCGAACCGGCCGCCACCGCAACCGAAGCCGTCCCGGCGATCGACATCGCCCCCAACGACCCGCTACTTGCCTACCTGCAGAGCTCTTCGGGTGTTGTGGACCTGACGCACCTGACCTTGGACTCACCCGCCGTCACCTCACTGCGCGAAGCCGGCGTGGTGCTGGTCGTGCCGTTGGTGGCGTCCGGCGAGCTCGTCGGCATGCTGCAGCTCGGCCCGCGCCTCTCAGAGCGCGACTACTCCAAGGACGACCGCGAACTGCTCGAAGCGTTGGCACGGCACGCAGCCCCTGCACTGAGGCTGGGTCAGCTGGTGCGCGAGCAAGAGGTCGAGGCGGCATCGCGAGAGCGCATCGAGCAGGAGCTTCGAGTTGCACAGCTCATTCAGCAGCAGTTCTTGCCGAAGCAGCTTCCGGATCTTCCGACCTGGGACATCTCGGCGTTCTACCGTCCGGCTCGAACAGTCGGCGGCGACTTCTACGACTTCATCACCCTGCCCAACGGGCACGTCATGGTCGTGACCGGCGACGTCACAGACAAAGGCGTACCGGCCGCACTGGTGATGGCCAGCACCCATTCGCTGCTGCGTGAGGCCGGCCCGCGCCTCCGTTCACCCGCTGCCGTGCTGGCCAAGGTGAACGAGATGCTGTGCGAAGACATCCCCGCGCACATGTTCGTCACGTGCTTGGTGATGGTGCTCGACCCGCCCACCGGACAAATAGTGTTCGCCAACGCCGGGCACAACCTGCCCTACGTGTGCGGAGACGACGGCAAGATGCGCGAGCTGCGTGCCACCGGAATGCCGCTCGGTCTAATGAAGGACATCGTCTACGAAGAGGCCGAAGCCACCATCGCACCTGGCGAACGAGTCCTCCTCTACAGCGACGGGCTGACCGAGCAGCACGACGCCGACGGCGAGATGTTCGGGTTCGGACGCACCGCTGACGTAGTCGCCACGGCGCGAGCCGGCGCCGAGCTCACCGACCTCTGCGTGGCCGCCCTCGCGGCCTTCACCGGAGCGGACGTCGAGCAAGAGGACGACATCACGCTCGTGGCTCTACGCCGTACCGCGGGCGCCGCACACTCCGGAGCCTCGGACGCCGACGATGCGTCCGCGAGCACCGCACAGCCCGCATCGAGACCGGCGACGAAGTCGTTCAGCCTTCCCAGCGAACCGGGTAACGAACGCCAAGCACTCGCTGAGCTCGAGAAGCTGCTGTCGGCGTCCTGGCTCGAAGGCGAGCAACGCGAACGCCTCAACACCGCGGTCGCAGAAGCCACGATGAACGCGATCGAGCACGGCAACCACAACGACCCCGAACTCATGGTCGACATCACCGCGACCGTCGACGGTGACGTCATCACGGTTGAGGTCTCCGACCATGGCGCAGCTGGTCCGGTCGGACAGACCCATCCCGACCTCGAACTGAAGCTTGCAGGTCTGCAGACGCCCCGCGGTTGGGGTCTGTTCCTCATCGAGAACATGGTCGACGAGGTTGACGAAACGACCGGCGACGGCCTGCACACGGTGCGACTCACCATGCGTCGCACCACCAGCGACACCACAGAAGGGGGTGCCTCATGACCACCTACGACGTCGCACAACCGGCCAGCACAACGCTGGCAGTGGTCGCACTGTCCGGTCAGATCGACCGAGACGCCATGGAACCGTTGACGGCTGCCTATGAACAGGCGACCACCGACGACCCCAAAACCATCCTGCTCGACTTCGGTGCAGTCGACTACATCAACTCCACCGGAATCGCGTTGATCGTCGGGGTGTTGGGTCGCGCCCGCGCCGAAGGACGGGCCGTGCAAGCGTGCGGACTCACTCCTCACTACGCCCACATCTTCGAGATCACCAGGCTGTCGGACTTCATCTCGATCTACCCCGATGTCGACAGCGCTGTCGCCGAATCCACTGCCGCAAAGGAGCCACAACCATGAGCGAGCCCGTCGTCACCATGGACGTTCGTCAAGCCGCTCCGGGGGTGGCAATCATCGACATCACCGGTGAGGTCACCGCGGCGTGCGAAGCGACCCTCAACAAGGCGCACGAGAACGCCGCCACACCCGACACCAAGCGAGTCATTCTGAACTTCAGCGGACTCGACTACATGAACAGTGGCGGCATCGGCATGATCGTCACACTTCTCGTGCGGGCCAACCGTCAGCACCAAGATCTCGCCGCGTTCGGCCTGTCGCCGCACTACCGGCAGATCTTCGAGCTGACCCGCCTCGACGAGGCCATCACCATCTATGACGACGAGCCAAGTGCACTCTCAGGGAGCACGTCATGACCGAGCAGAAGCCCCCACGGGACGCAGGTAACTGGGCAGCAAAGGTAGATCGGCTCGAGGTGAGCAAAGAACACACTGCCGCCGGCTACAACATCAGCGGACGCCGCGTCACCGGTCCGCAGCAGGGCTTCGGACGCCTCTGGCAACGTCGGTACGCCACCAGCGTCGGCGAAGGGGTGACACCAGAAGCCCTGATCGCCAACTGGAAGCAGAACTTCGGCGCCTACTGGCCGCCCGGTGCCACCTTCCATGCCGCACTCACCGGCGGCCTGACCCCAGGTGCCGTGGCACCGATCGGAATCAATGCAGCCCCGGGCATGAAACTGGCCACCGGAATATTGGTGCTCTACGCCGACGACGAGTCGTTCTCGTTCATGACTCCAGAGGGCCACATGTTCGCCGGCATGATCACATTCGCCGCCGCGGAGGTCGACGATCGGACCGAGGCCAGCATCACCATCTTGATCCGACCCAACGATCCGTTGTACGAGCTGGGATGGCCCGTGATGCGTCGCAAAGAGGACGCGTTCTGGACAGCGACTCTGCGCAACCTTGCCGCCGCACATGGCGCGCCGGATGCTGTCGTCACCGAGCACACCGAGTGCGTCGACAAGAAGCGGCTGTGGTCGAACTGGCGCAACGTGTGGCACAACGCCGGCATCCGATCGTTCCTACACATCTTCAAGAGGCCTTTCCACTCCTCCAAGACCCACTGACTCCCCGAGCGGAGTTGCACTTGAGGGGTTGACGTGACCAAAGCACGCGAACCTCGGTGGCCGACAGTCGTGCTCACCGGCGCCCTCGCAATGGGGGCGATCGCCAACCTGGTGACTCTCGCGCAGCACGGAGCGGGCTACCCCCACATCGTCGACTCGTGGTTTCAGGCGTCGATCGCAGCGGTCGTTTACGGCGTCGTCGGATGGTTCATCGCCCGCAGGGTGCCGGGCCATCGTCTCGGAACGGTGATGTTGGTTCTGTCATGCGCCGTGGCCACTCAATTTGCGCTCGGGGCCACGGCGATCATGAGCGTGCAAGAAGCGTGGCCGGATCTCGTGCAGACGTGGCTCGGCGGCCTGTACAACTCGTTCAACATCGTGGTCACTTCCCTTCTGCTGCTCGTCGTACTAATCGCGCCCACTGGTCAGCCCCTCAACCGCTTCTACGCAAACGTGTGCCGCGTGGTGATCTTGGCGGCCACGGTGTCGTGGCTTTCGTCCTTGCTGATCGGCACGGACGAGACCTCACTACCGGGGGGCCCGACCGACCATTCACCGGTGCCCGATGAGTGGGCGTCACTGGCTTTCTGGATCGGGCTGTGGGCGTTGTTCATCGTGGTGGGTGCATCGTTGCTTGCGATCGTTGGGCTCGTGCTGCGCTACCGGCGTACGAGCGGCGAAGCGCGACGCCAGGTCACGTGGGTTGTCGGTGGCGGCCTGGCGGGCATCACTGTCGTGTGGGTCCAGGGAGTCCTGACACCCTGGCTCCCCGATTGGCCATGGCTGGAGACTGCAGCGTGGGCGATTGGACCATCTCTGCTACCGCTGGGTATCGCGGTCGCGGTTCTGCGGCACGGACTGTACGAGCTCGACTCGGTGGTCAGCAGAACCGTCTCGTATGCCGTCGTCACGGGAGCCGTCGTAGCGGTGTACGCCATCGTTGTCGCGACGGTCTCTCAGCTGGCGCCAGGATCTGACAGTGTCGCAGTCGCTGCAGCCACACTCACGGCCGCAGCAATCGCGCGTCCCCTGTTGCGCCGAGTGCGCGACCGAGTGGACAGTCGTTTCAACCGTGCCCGATTCGACCATGAGCAAGCGGTAGCCAGTTACAGCGCGCAACTGCGAAGCACAGTTGATCCAGACGTAGTACGCAGCCAGCTGCTCGACATCCTGCAGCGCACTCTCGAACCCCGCTCGGTCGTTGTTTGGGTCAGGACCGAGGCATGAAACTCTCAAACTGTGGGTCACCAAAGGGTGCGCAGGAGCCATGACTGAGTTGGCAACC
>JBJMHG010000013.1:0-3237 GCA_045807485.1 Actinomycetes bacterium | reverse complement strand
TGACCTGCCAGCAGGTGGCGCACGTGTTTCCGAAGGTGCTTGACCTCACCGGACGGCGGCGGGTCGTGCGTTAGGAACTCGCGTGTCAGGCGTCCAGCGCCAAGTGGCAACGAGAAAGCAGCGTCGGGCTCCTCGGTGACGCCGACTGCCACCTCCAGTGATCCACCACCGATGTCAAGCACCAGCAGGCGTCCGCTCGACCACCCAAACCAACGTCGCACCGCCAGGAAGGTGAGGCGCGCTTCGTCAGGGCCCGACAACACCTCGAGTTCGACGCCAGTGCGGTCGTACACCGTGCTGAGAACGACTTCTCCATTTGGGGCTTCGCGGATGGCCGAAGTCGCGAACGCGAGCATCTCTTCAGCCCCCACCTGGTTCGCAAGAATGGACGCCTCGCCGACGAACTCAGCCAGCGCCTCGATTCCCTCATCTGCGATCTCGCCGTCATCGGTGAGGAACTCGGCAAGCCGCAGCTCGTTCTTATAGGTGTATGCCGACCGAGGTGCGGCACCATAGTGCGCATCGACCACCAAGAGATGCACAGTGTTCGAACCCACGTCTAATACGCCGAGTCGCACACCGTCGCCAGCACCGACGTCCATGCCAATGACGCTACCCGCCACAGGTCGACGTACGCTGATCCCGTGCCAGAAGTGAATCTTGCCTTTCCTCGTGCCTGGGTGGAGTTCACCGACCCCGCCGACGACGACCAGGTTTTTCGATGTGACCTCACCTGGCTCACAAGCAACTGGATGTGCATCTTCGGATCGGGCTGTCAGGGGATCTATGCCGATCGGCCGGACGACGGTTGTTGCACACTTGGGGCGCACTTCTCCGACAAGGACGACGAGAAGCGGGTCAAGAAATGGGCCAAAGAGCTCACGCCCGAGCAGTGGCAGTACCACGGTGCAGAGAAGGTCACAGAAAAGGACGAAGACGGCGGGCGCAAGACTCGAGTGGTAGACGATGCGTGCGTCTTCCTGAATCGCCCAGGCTTTTCGGGTGGTGCTGGCTGCGCTCTTCACAAGCTCGCGTTGGACCGCGGTCTCAGCATCGTGACCACCAAGCCAGATGTGTGCTGGCAGCTGCCGATGCGGCGTACCTACCGCAATGTTGAGCGCCCAGACGGTTCCGAATACCTCGAGATCTCGATCGGTGAGTATGAACGGGCCGGTTGGGGCCCCGGGGGCCACGACCTCGACTGGTACTGCACAGCCAACACCGAAGCGCACGTGGGAACGCGCCCCGTCTACGCAAGCAACCGCGATGAGCTCGTCGAGCTCATGGGCGAAGCTGGCTACGCCGAACTGGTGAGGCACTGCGAGGAGCGGCTCGCCGGCGGAAATAGGCCAGCGGAGCATCCCGCGACCGTGGGCGCTGGAGTCAAAGCAAAGGCAAACGGCAGGGCCGTGCGGGGGCGCACCACGTCGCGCTGACGTGTTCGTCGCTAAGGGACGTGGATAACCTCCCGCCGTTGTCGGAGGTGACTGGCACCGTCTGATTCATGCCAAGCACCCCATCGCCGGTTGCTGACGATCGCTTGCTCGATCGCGCAGCGCATCAGGTCTTGCAACTGACGGATGACCAGCTCGAAGATGCCTTGGTTCAGGTGCAGCAGCGCATCAACTCCGCTGAAGCCGAGCGAGCGATCGTCATCAACGAGCTGCTACGCCGAAGCAAGAGCCGCGATACCTCGGAGTCTCATCGTGAACCTCAAGAAGAGTTCGTCGCGGACCACGTGGCCGTGCTACTCAGCTGCACCAAGGCATACGCAAACGGCTTGCTTGACGTTGCTGTCGAGGCATCTGACCACCCGACTCTTCTCTCCGCATGGTTGAACGGCGCGATCGACGGACGCAAAGCTGCCGTGATAGCTAAGGGCCTTCGTTTCTCCGATCGCGCCACTTGCCACTCCACGACCGTCCAGGCCATCGCGTACGGACACACTCACACAGCGTCGCAGCTGCGGCTGTGGCTCGATCGCCGCCTGCTGGCGGCAGATCCGAGCCTCGCCCAGATCCGTCGAGGTCGTGCAATGAGCGAACGAAAGCTTACCCTCACCCCGCTGGCCGATGGCATGGCCGAGCTCGCCGCCTACCTTCCAGCGGTTCAGGCACGACAGATCTACGACACCGCCAATGCGGTCGCCATGTCGAGCGGTTCGGATGATGCCCGCACCATGGACCAGAGACGCTCCGACGCCTTCGTCGATCTCGTCAATGGACGGGCCCAGCCGCCACGGGTCAACATCAGCGTTGTGGTCACGGCCGAGACCATGATGGACGCCGAGTGTGAGCCCGGATGGGTCAGCGGCGTGGGTCCGGTGACCGCCGATGAGGCTCAGGCGATCATCCGTACCGCAGACGACTGCACGTGGCGCCGGCTGATAGCTGACCCAGATTCGGGTTACCTCACCGACATCGCCGAGCGGCAGTACCGACCATCACTTGCGCTCGACAGGGCGGTGCGGGCCCGCGACCTGACGTGTCGGTTCCCCGGGTGTCGGCGAAGCGCTCTGGGCGAGCGAAGCGGCACCGACCTCGATCACACCGTTCCTTGGCCACAGGGCGATACGTCAGCAGCAAACCTGGCAGTTCTCTGTCGTCACCATCACCGTCTCAAACACTCGCCGGGGTGGCAGGTCAGCTCAGAACCTGACGGTCGAATGACGTGGGTGACTCCTGGAGGACGCACCATCGTGACGACACCTTGGGAGTATCTGGACCGGCCACCCCAACCGCCGGACTGACACCTCTGTCAGACACCTCTGTCAGACCTGCCGCCTAGCGTCACCCTGAGTCGGGGCTGCACCAGCGATCGGTCTCATCCCGTACCACTGCACCAAGGAGGCAATGTGGGGTCCTCACGCCCTACGCCGCGCAAGCCCAAGGCCGACTACCGCTGTGGCGCTTGCGGCTGGACGACGAACAAATGGGCAGGACGATGCGGTGAGTGCCAAGCATGGGGAACGGTGGAAGAGGCCGGTCCGAAGCTGCGCGGTGTCTCAGCAGGTCCGGTGAGCACTCCAGCTCGCCGAATCCTCGAGGTGGACGTAGACCAGGCTCAGAGCCGCAGTACCGGGGTCGACGAGCTTGATCGGGTGCTGGGTGGTGGGCTCATTGCCGGCGGTGTCGTCCTGCTGGCTGGGGAGCCAGGGGTCGGCAAGTCCACGCTGCTGCTCGATGTGGCCGCCAGATCAGCACGCTCGGGGGTCACCACTTTGTACGTGACCGCCGA
>JBJMHG010000012.1:0-3514 GCA_045807485.1 Actinomycetes bacterium | reverse complement strand
CGCCTCAGGCCGATGCCGTCGACGCTGCTGCCGGCGTCCTCGAGGCACAGCCCTGCCACGGTGCCGACTGCGGCGTCGTCACTGACCCGCACGGTGCCCAGTACGTCGGCTCTGGCGGACTCCTCTTGCCTGCGAACAACTTCACCGGGAGTGACGCTGATCGCTCTGATGCCGCAACGTGCACTGAGTGCCGCTGGGCGCTGCTCCCGATGTGCCGTGGCGGCGACGGCCAAGCCGGTGGGGTTGATTGCGGAGGCGCGGCGTCGTCCTGCCCGCCTGGTCAGTTCCGACGCATCGTCATGCTGCTGCGGCCGGGAGACACCGACTGGCGCGAGGTCGGGCTGGTCTGCCTGGTTGGGGGAGCACCCACGACCGTGGACGACGTGGCTGACCAGCTGTCGGACGTCGTGGTCGAGCAAGTCCCCGACCTCGAGCCGTCGTACCAACCCAAAGGCGGGACGTTGATCGGTCTACCCGCGCTGTTCGACGCTGGACAACCTCGCACCCTGGGCGAGCGGCGCTTCACGTTGGTGGGATTCGACATCGAGCTTCACGGCCGGGCCACCTGGACGTGGGCCTTTGGTGATGGTGAGTCGCTCACCACCGATGACCCCGGCGGTGCTTGGCCGACGACCACCGTGACGCACGACTACACGCATGCAGGGACGTACCCCGTGGGCGTCACTGCGGAGTGGCAGGCGTGGTTCACGGTCGACGGCATGGGGCCGTGGCCGGTCACTGGCGACCCAGTGGTGCAAGAGGGCGGTCCGCTGCCGTTGCGCGTTGTCGAGGCTCGGGCCGAGCTCGTCACTGGGTGAGCCAGGTCGAGGAAACTCGGTCAGATGAGTGGCCGAAGCCAGCTCGGCCGAGTTGATCGTGGTCGGGCTTCAGGCGGCGAACCCCCGTCGGCAAGCTGATCATGGGCAGCAACGCCCGGGGGCTTAACCTTTTACACGCCGCGCGGTGGGGGAAGAACTGGGCTCAGTGCCGCGTTTGACTACAATGTCATCTGCTGCGCCAATCGAAGCCGGAACCGAGGTCCTCCGAGAGGTCCCGTTCACCGACCTTCCCCAGGGGCGACAGCACCCCCCAGAACCTAGGCGTCCCGTGTCGGACGCCTGCCAGCATCCTGCAAGGAGGCCACCGCTCCTATGAGCGCTGCTCGCAAGACCGCCACCAAGCCAGCGAAGAAGGCCGCGGCGAAGAAGGCCCCCGCAAAGACCGCCGTGAAGAAGCCCGCCGTGAATGCCAAGTCGACCACGGCGTCCAAAACCAAGACATCCGCCAAGAACGTGTCGGCGAAAGCTGATCCCAAGACCACTGCGAAGAAGGCGACCACCACGACCAAGACCGCCGCCAAGCCGGCCGCGAAGAAGACCACCACCAAGTCCGCCGCCAAGCCGGTCAAGAAGGCCCCGGCGACGAAGGCGCCTGCCAAGACTGAGCCGACCAAGGCAGCCACGAAGAAGGCGACCGAGAAGGCGACGCCCCCTAAGAAGGGCGAGGGGCCGGTCACCGAGCCGACTGCAACCGTCGAGATTCCGGTCGCCGATGACGGCTTGCCGGTCAGTGATGAAGAGATCGCCGAGGAGCTGGCAAAAGAGCCCGAAGAGCAGGGTTTCGTCATCTCGCACCGTGATGAGAGCGACGAGCCGGTGCAGCAGGTCACGGTTGCCGGCGCGACCGCAGACCCAGTCAAGGACTATCTCAAGCAGATCGGAAAGGTCGCGCTGCTCAACGCCGAGCAAGAGGTTGAGCTCGCCAAGCGCATTGAGGCCGGTCTGTTCGCTGAAGAGAAGCTCAACGCTGGCAAGAAGCTGTCGGCCAAGCTGACTCGTGAGCTGGAGTGGATCGCCGAAGACGGACGACGCGCCAAGGACCACTTGCTAGAGGCCAACCTGCGATTGGTTGTCTCGTTGGCCAAGCGCTACACCGGACGCGGCATGCTCTTCCTCGACCTCATCCAGGAAGGCAACCTCGGCCTGATTCGCGCGGTCGAGAAGTTCGACTACACCAAGGGCTACAAGTTCTCCACCTACGCCACCTGGTGGATTCGGCAGGCGATCACCCGTGCGATGGCTGACCAAGCACGCACCATCCGTATCCCCGTGCACATGGTCGAGGTCATCAACAAGCTGGCGCGCGTTCAACGTCAGATGCTGCAAGACCTCGGACGGGAACCAACTCCGGAAGAGCTCGCCAAAGAGCTCGACATGACCCCAGAGAAGGTCGTCGAAGTTCAGAAGTATGGACGCGAGCCGATTTCGCTGCACACGCCGCTCGGGGAGGATGGTGACAGCGAGTTCGGTGACCTCATTGAGGACTCCGAGGCCGTCGTTCCCGCGGACGCCGTTTCGTTCACGTTGCTACAAGAACAGCTGCACGCAGTGCTCGACACCTTGTCCGACCGCGAGGCCGGGGTGGTGTCGATGCGATTCGGCCTTACCGACGGGCAGCCCAAGACGCTCGACGAAATCGGCAAGGTATACGGGGTCACCCGCGAGCGGATTCGTCAGATCGAGTCGAAGACGATGAGCAAGCTGCGTCATCCGAGTCGTTCGCAGGTATTGCGCGACTACCTCGACTAAGCGTTTTCAGGTCAAAGTGCATGAACGTCTTGTGCCGCCACGGTTTCTGACCAAACAGCAACTTTGACTGGACGCGCACAGCTGGCAGTCCAGATATCACTGTGCGGAACAACACGCCCAGCGCAATCTGGTGCTGCCGCTACCAAGCTGGCAAGCACACGGTCAGCGCGTTCGTCGCGGCACTTCTGACAGCCGGTGCATCATCATCGACCGCACGGTCGCGGCAACTAGCAGTGCGCAGGTTCTCAGCATGGACCGCAGACCGGTCGGCAGGGCTTCGCACCGCACATCAAAGGGTGAGTCTCTGCGAGGCACCTCCCACCGGAGAACACCACCCGCACTCGCGGCCGACCGCCAGAATCCGCCGATCGCCTTCGGTTGCGCTTTTGTGCCAGCATTGATGCGAAGGCCAGCCCGTCTCGTATGAGCTCGTAGGGGGTGTGCATGACGAATGAGCCGAAACCGTTCGAAGTCCACGAATCGGGGGCCCTTCTTCACGGGACAAAGGCGGCGTTGGGGTTAGGAGATTTGTTGGTGCCTGGGCGCCCGTCGAACTTCGAAGAAGGACGAACTATGAACCATGTCTATGTGACGGCAACACTGGATGCCGCGACGTGGGGGGCCGAATTGGCGGCAGGCGACAGCCGAGGACGGATTTACGTCGTGGAGCCGACGGGCACCCTCGAAGACGACCCGAACGTGACCGACAAGAAGTTCCCCGGCAATCCGACCAGGTCTTACCGCACGCGAGAACCGGTGAAGGTCGTTGGTGAAATCCTGGACTGGGTAGGACACTCACCCGATCAGGTGCGGGCCATGCGGGACGGCCTCGCCAACCTGAAGCACCAGGGCACCGCTGTCAGTCACGACTAACTGCCCACTCGGCGCTGTCACCGGTCAAAGGGCACCGGTACGCGTGTCGAACC
>JBJMHG010000011.1:0-4141 GCA_045807485.1 Actinomycetes bacterium | reverse complement strand
CCCGCGACTCCGCCACCGCCACCTTGTTCGCTTACCGATCGTCCTCCGGTTACTGGACGCGTCCAACGCAGCTGTCAACTGTTGACACTTCAACGGCTGCCTATCCGGCGGTTGATCTCGCTGTGAACAGCAGCGGAGACTTCTTCGTGCAGTCGCAGGGGCAACACGCCGCGGCTGGTGTGAACGTCCTCGACCATCGACTGACTCATTGCGTGAGTGGTGTGTGCGGTGCCGATCAAGTCGTGAAAGGACCGCGAGGGGATCAGTCCCCGACGGTGGCAGTCCGACCTGCCGGAGCGGTCGATGTGGTGTGGACGTTCGGTTGTGCGACTGAGGAGTGCATCCCTACTGGGATCCGTGCAGTTCGTTTTCACGCCCGGTAGGTCAGGCAGAGAACTGGGCCGAACGCCCCGGAGTTGGCGGTTCAGATCCCACACCGCCGACTCCGAGACCGATACGGTGCGGTTAGGCACTTCCGAGGAGGACCCATGTCCGACATGACCCCACCCCCGCCACCGCCGCCCCCACCAACGCCTCCGGGGCAGCCACCTAGCGCTGGTGGACCAATGCCCGCCGCAAGCGGCGGAAACCTGGACGCCGGAACGGCCATCTCGTATGGCTGGAAGGCGATGACCCGCTACATCGGGCCATTCATTCTGATCGCCTTGGTGATCGTGGGCGTCCAGATTTTGCTGTCGGTCGTTGGATACGCATTCGACAACTACTGGCTACGCATGGTCTGGAACATCTTGGTGTGGATTGTGGGTCTGATCCTTGCGATGGGTCTGATCCGCGCGGCGCTGTCAGTGTTGGACGGCGGCCGGCCCGAAATCGGGATGCTCTTTCGTACCGAAAACCTCGCGCCGTACCTGATCGCGTCCATACTCGTGGGTTTGGCAGTTGGCGTGGGCCTGATCCTCTGCATCATTCCGGGGATCATCGTGGCGTTCCTGTTCGCCTTCTATGGCTACGCCATCGTTGACGGTCGAACTAGTGATGCCATCGAATCCATGAAGATGTCATGGAACATCGTGAGCAAGAACGTCGGCACGCTTTTGCTCCTGTTCGTTCTCGCCTTTCTGATCAACTTGGTTGGTGCGCTCCTCTGCGGCGTCGGTCTACTGTTCACGTACCCGATCACCGCCGTTGCCGTTGCCTATGCATGGCGCACCCTCAGCGGTGGGCAGATCGCGCAACTCGCATAGGTCCTCCACGTGGTGAATGAGCAGCCCTACGGGGCTGCTCATTCATTCAGGTTGTGGACGCGTCGAAGATGGTTTGGATCGTGCTGTCAAGGGTGGCGTCGAAGTCAGCGTCTGACTGCTGTGCGGACAGGCCCTCGGTGAGTGCTCGTGAGAAGCTCGCGATGACCCCACGGTTGTTCCGCAGACGCGCGTTGGCTTCATCGCGCGAGTACCCTCCGGAGAGCGCGACCACCCGCACGATGCGGGGATGGGCCACGAAGTCGGCGTACAGGTTGTCCTTTGTGGGAAGCGTCAGCTTGAGCATCACGTCTTGACCGTCGGACAAGGCGTCGAGTTGCCTGGCGACCGCATCTTTCAGCAGGCCCTCTGCCTCGGCCTTCTGTGGGCTCTTGATGTCAACTTCCGGCTCAATGATGGGGACGAGTCCGGCAGCAAGAATCTGACGAGCGATCTCGAACTGCTGGCCGACGACAGCATCGACGCCCTTGGGGTCGGCCAACTTGATGACCGACCGCATTTTGGTTCCAAAGACGCCATGTGACTTGGCTTTGCCGAGAACGGTCTCCAGGTCGGGAATGGGCTTCATCACTTGTGCGCCGTCTGCCTCGTCCGCGAGTCCCTTGTCCACCTTGAGGAACGGCACGACGTTCTTCTCGCTCCACAGGTACTCCGCCGAGCCCATGCCCTCGATCTGACGATCCATTGTCATCTCGAAGAGGATCGCCCCGATCACTCGCCGACCATCGAAGGATGGGCTCGTGATGATCCGGCTGCGCATTCGGTGTATGAGGTCGAACATCTCCGCTTCATCGGAGTACTGAGACTCTTCGATCCCATACAACTTCAGAGCTTTGGGCGTGCTCCCACCGCTTTGGTCGAGCGCCGCGATGAAGCCACTACCGGTCTTCATCTGTGCATGCATCTTCTCGTCCATTGGGCCTCCTGTACTGCAGTCGAACCTGCGCAGTTCTCACCGTACCCTCGTCGGTCCGTTCACCCAGTGGCAAGGACCCAGTGGTGCGCTAGGTGGGTCCCCCACTGACGGGCGCGGTCGATCTCGCCGTCGACGAGGCCACCTTTCGTACCGGTGACGTAGAAGGTCTTGGGGTCGTCGATCTTCTTGAAACCCCGATGCCTCAGCTTGCGACCGGCCGACTTTGCGGCAGACCCCGGCAGGTGTGGCTTCAGCACCTTGGTGTCGAACGCCGCGGTCAGCAGACCCTCGTGTGCCTCCACGGCGCCAATCCACTCCCTGATGCCGCCGTGGCCGGAGGCCTCCGGATCGGCACCTTGGTCAGACGCAGATTGACGCGTCGAGGGCCGACTCATGCTGAAGGCATGTGTTGGGCCGCCGACGACCACGAGGTCGATGTCCTCCGTGACCTGGAGCGGGGCCTGGGAGACCTCTACAAGAGTGACGTCCAGTGCGGTGCCCAACCCTTCAGCGACTGCATCTGCGACGAGGTGGGTGTTGCCGAACATTGACTCGTAGACAACTAGGGCACGCTTCATGGTGTGCTCCCTTCGTGGCCTTGCCTCTTGGCTCCACGGTCCTGGATATCGAACTCAAGGGGTAGGGCCATAGGCCCTTCAATCCGGAGTTTCCTGTTCCTGAGCGTGGTACGAGCACACCTCCCTTGTGGCTAGGGTTCACATCAGCACCGAGCTTACGAAGGGAAGAACCAATGGGCTTGCGTGACGGACGGCGTGGAGGCCCCAGCCGTAAGTTCCAGATGCGCGAGAAGATGTTCGCAGTCGGTGACGACTACTGGATCGAAGACGAGCAGGGTCAGCGGGTTTTCAGGGTGAATGGGAAAGCGCTGAGGATGCGCCAGACCTTTGTGCTTGAAGACGCATCTGGGACCGAACTTGCGACGATCCGCGAGAAGAAACTTGCAATTCGCGACACGATGAAGATTGAGATAGGGGAGCAAGAGGCGAAGATGCACAAGCGCGCCTTGGGCATTCGAGATCGGTTCATTGTCGAGCTCGAAGATGATGACGACTACTCTGCCAAGGGCAACTTCGTCGATCACGAGTATGAGATCGAGCGTGACGGGTCAAAGGTTGCGGAGGTCTCGAAGAAGTGGTTTCGACTGAGAGACACCTACGGCGTCGAAGTATTTGGTGAGCAAGACCTGCCGATGATCCTTGCGATCACGGTGTGTATCGACAGTTTGTCGCACGACCGGGTTGGATAACCGACAGCCCTCAGCTCGGTAACTACCGCTGGCCCGACGAACAACAGGAGATGGAAACGATGCTTCACGCAAGGCGCGCCACGACGGACAAGCCCATCGACGCCATCTTCGCTTCATCGGACGTAGCGACCGTCTTGCCCAAGTACCACATGCCAGACCGCGAGCAAGACCCTCGACATGTCTATCGCGAGATCCGAGACGAGCTGATGCTCGACGGCAACTCCCGTCAGAACCTTGCGACCTTCTGCCAGACCTGGGTGGAGCCTGAAGTCGTTGCTCTCATGAGCCACACGCTCGACAAGAACATGATTGACAAAGACGAGTACCCGCAAACCGCAGAGCTCGAAGAACGATGTGTGCACATGCTCGCGGACTTGTGGAACGCACCTGACGCCGTTCACACGCTTGGCACGTCGACTACAGGTTCGAGCGAAGCGGCAATGCTCGGCGGGATGGCGCTGCTCTGGAATTGGCGAGCTCGGAGACGAGCTGAGGGCAAGCCGACCGACCGACCGAACTTGGTCACAGGTCCCGTTCAAATTTGCTGGCACAAGTTCACGCGCTACTGGGATGTGGAGAATCGAGAAATCCCCATGGAAGGGGATCGGTTGATCATGACGCCCGAAGAGGTGCTGTCGCGGGTGGACGAGAACACCATCGGCGTCGTGCCAACGCTCGGCGTCACATTCACCGGCGACTACGAGCCGGTCCACGCCGTCAATGATGCTCTCGACC
>JBJMHG010000010.1:0-3804 GCA_045807485.1 Actinomycetes bacterium | reverse complement strand
GCCCGCGATCTGGTCAACCGTCCGCGACCGATGACGCGTTACCCAATCTCACGCTTACCTGCCTTGGACCTGGCGGACCTGTTCGCATGTCGGGCCTGTCGGGCCGACCACTCATCGTGAATGTTTGGGCCAGCTGGTGTGCTCCGTGTCGCACGGAAATGCCGTGGCTACAACGCCTTGCGGACAGTGGCGCGGTGGACGTGCTCGGAGTGGATGCTGAAGACCAGAGCTCAGCGGCGTCCGGGCTGCTGCGAGACCTGGGAATCAGCTATCCATCGGTCTTCGATCCAGAGAACCGGTTCGCCCACGACGTCGGCATCATTACCAAGCCAATGTCGTTGCTCGTTGCACCCAATGGCGACGTAGAGCACGTCGTTCCGGGACCCTTTGAGTCGTACGAACAGCTGGTTCAGGTCGTCGACGAGCACCTCGGGGTGCAGGTCAATTGAACATCCCCGCCTGGATACAACCGTTGTTGGATGCAGCGTCGACAGTGCAGGTGGAAGACCTCACGCGCTTTCCTGCCCCTCCAGATGCTCGCCAACGGTCTGCCGTTCTCGTGCTGTTCGGCGAACAGCATGGAGAGCCGGATGTGTTGCTGATCGAGCGAGCACACGACATGCGCTCGCACGCCGGTCAACCGGCGTTTCCGGGAGGCCGGGTCGATCCTTCCGACGTCGATGCCGTGGCGGCTGCCTTGCGAGAAGCAGAGGAGGAAACGGGCCTGGACCCATCTGGGGTCGATGTGCTGGCCGTACTGCCAGACCTGTACATACCGCCCAGTGGATTCTCGGTCACTCCTGTGCTCGCGTGGTGGCGGACGCCAACGCCAGTCTCCGTCGTGGACACCGCCGAGGTGGCCTCCGTGCATCGCGTCCCTCTCGCTGAGCTCACCGATCCGGATCGACGTTGCCGGGTGCAGCATCCAAGCGGGTTTGTCGGTCCGGCCTTTGAAGTTCGTGGCCTTCTTGTGTGGGGCTTTACCGGGGGATTGCTCGATCGGCTGATTCACTTAGGGGGATGGGAATTGCCTTGGGATCAGTCGCGCCTCGTGCCGCTGCCGGGTGACCCAGATGAGTCAGTGATCGGAGAGGAGGGACGCCGGTGAGCGTGGTCGATGTCGTGCTGCTCGTGGCCGCCGTCCTGTTCGCGATCACTGGCTGGCGTCGAGGGCTCGTGTACGGCCTGTTGTCGCTCGTGGGCTTTCTTACCGGTGCTGCGGTCGGGCTCTGGCTGGCGCCGAAAGTCGTCGACTCGTGGGACGACGGACTTCCCAAGGCGCTCATCGCACTGCTGCTCGTGTTCTTGTGCGCCGGCATCGGACAGGCCCTCGTCGGCATGGTCGGTCGCAAGTTACAGGGCGCGGTGACGTGGGGTCCTCTCGTCAAGCTCAACAACGTCGGGGGTGCGGTCCTTTCGGTCTTCACCATGCTGTTGGTGGTCTGGTTCCTGGCCGGGATCTACGCCACCGGCAACTCGAGCAGCCTGGCGAGAGACGTGAGACAGTCGCAAGTGCTGGGCGCCTTTGACAGCATGATGCCCTTCGAGTCGTACATCGTCGGTGGGCAGATCGAGTCGATGTACAACAACACCGGCTTCCCGACTGTGTTCTCGGGCATCGGCCCCGAACCGATCGCGTCTATAGCGGCTCCCGACGCTCGTATCATTCGGCAGGAGGGCGTGGTCAAGGCGGCAGCCCAGACCGTCAAGATTCTCGGTGATGGACGTGCCTGCAACCTGGGGCTCGAAGGTTCCGGCTTTGCGATCGCGCCCGGTCGGGTACTCACCAATGCGCACGTCGTCGCCGGCACTGACTCGCTGCAGGTCGTCACCGCCGAGGACGGCCATGCCTACAAGGCAAAGCTCGTGTACTTCGACCCCGACATGGATCTGGCCGTGCTCGACGTTCCAGACCTCCCAGTTGACCCGTTGAACTTCGCGGCGGGCGCTGACCGTGGTGAAAGCGCGGCGGTTCTCGGATATCCCGAGAACGGTGGGTTGCAAGCAACTCCCGCCCGAGTCCGAAATCAGCTCACCGCGCCCGGACGCGACATCTATGGCGAAGGCACCGTTGTTCGCGAAGTGCTGTCGCTGCGAGCAGACGTTCGTCCGGGAAACTCAGGCGGACCAGTGGTCAACAAAGACGGCGAAGTCATCGGAGTTGTCTTTGCAGCGTCCGTCGACCGTGATGACACCGGCTATGCAATGACGTCGCGGCAGGTCGCTGGTGCTGTGGACGAGGGCTTGTCAGCTCGGCAAGGTGTCAGTTCTGGCGCGTGCACCTGACGGAACTGGCGTCTGCGGTTCGTCAGCGGTCCGGTTCGGGGTCTTCCAGCCAGTGCACGAGTTCGGCACTGAACCGATCGGGGTCTTCCTCGTGCGGAAAGTGCCCCACCCCTTCGAGCAATCGCCATCGATACGGAGCTTCGACGTACTTGCTCGATCCTTGTGCGAGTGCGGCGGGATAGCAACCGTCGACTGACCCGTGAACCTGAAGCACCGGCGCCGTGACCGGCGTCTGCAGCCGCTTCCGAAATCTCGCACCGTCACGACGGACGATCGAGCGAACGAACCATCGGTGATATTCAGCCGCGCAGTACGCAGTGTTGCCACTGGCGAACGCGTGCCGGTAAGTGAAGGCGGTAGGCAGGTCGGGCCATCCCGGAGCCGCCCATTGATGCAGCAGCGCATCAACGCGACTCGAGCTGGCCCCCCGGAAGGTGCGCTCAGGCAGCCACGGCGGCTGCATCGACCAGAGGTTGCGAGTCTTGTCTGGCCGGCGGAACAGGGCCGAGCGCAGCCGCAGGGGATGCGGTGCGCTGACTACCGCCAGTCGCCGGACCGCCTTCGGTTCGTAGCAGGCGAGTGTCCACGCCACCAGAGCCCCCAAGTCGTGACCAACGACGATGGCATCACGAGCACCCAGGGACGCGATGATGGAAGCGACGTCGCCGGTGACCGACGGGAGGTCGTAGCCGCGGGGTGTGTGGTCGCTACCGCCGAATCCGCGAAGGTCCATGGCGACGGCGCGGTAGCCAGCTTCTGCGAGCACGGGCAATTGGTGACGCCAGGTCCACCAGAACTCTGGAAAGCCGTGCAGCAGCAGGACGAGTGGCCCGTCGCCCATCTCCGCGACGTGGAAACGCGCTCCACGTGCGGCGATCGTGCGGTGCTCCCACGGTCCAGCGAGAGTGATCTCGCTCGCTGGACTCATACCTTGGCGGCGTCCGAGTTCATAGACCCTCTGGCGGACGGAGGCACGGGCGCAGTATTGGGAGGGAGCGATCCAACTATCTGTTTGGTGCGCTGCATCTCGGCCCGAGCCCGTTCAGGACCACGAGCCTTCTGCAGCTGCAGGTAGCCGATCCCGATGAAGATGGCGGCGATCAACAGGTACACGCCAGCAATGATGAGGAAAGAAGCCCACGCCGGAAGGTCAGCAACCTCGATAAGCACGTACACCAATGCAAACGTGATGAGTAGCCATGCCATGGTCAGCAGTACGCCCGCCACAACGAACAGCGCACTTCCAGCTGCGCCACGCTTGAACGACTCGCGTACTTCGGCCTTGGCGAGGTCCATCTCGCTTCGCACGAGCGTGCTGAGCTCGGTGGTGATACCGGCCACGAGCGTGCCCAAACTCGGGCGTTCGTCAGTCATGCGTCCTCCTCGTTCGGCCGGTACAGCCGGGCTCTACCCGATTTTGTCAGGTTGTACTCGACGTCGTCATGCTGCGGTCAGCCTTCGGCCTCTGCCAAACGATAGGACCGATCTCGGAAGCGAAGAATCACCCCAGCGAAAACC
>JBJMHG010000009.1:0-4970 GCA_045807485.1 Actinomycetes bacterium | reverse complement strand
TTGGCATCTCCGTCGGACCCACCATTGGTGGAGGAACGCCCCTGGCGCCTGGCGCCGAGGTCGACGACGGCCTTGCCGATGTCACCGTTGCGTCGAGCACTGGCCCGGTGCGGCGCGCCAGATTCGCAGCGCGACTCCGAGCCGGGCAACATCCCCAGCTGCGTGACGTGGTGACCACACGGGGACGAGTCACGACTGTCACCGGCGATGCGGTGAGGGCCAACGTGGACGGTGAAGTCTCGGGCCCACAAGAACACTGGACGTGGACGCTGCGTCCGCATGCCTGGCGGCTCATCCACTCTCGCGGACGTCAGTCGCTCACCTGAGCCAACGCCAAGCCAAGCGCACGTCCGGAAAGGTATGCGGACTCCAGGCGCGACGGGCTGTGCCAACCGTCACCACACAGTCCGACCCGTTGGTTTCCCAGAAAGAAGGGCTGGGACGCCGGCCGTCTCGGTTTGGCATGCGGCCACATGAACACTTCGACGTTCGTTGGACTCGCACTGACGCCCAGGACTGATCGGAGCTCCTTCAGCACTGGATCGACGACCCGTTCCGGGTCGGCGCGATGGGCAGCGGAGAACACCGGGCTCACATATGCAACGAGTTGTGGAAAGGCATCGTCACGCCGCATGCCATCGTCGACGACGAAGGTGAGCACGACTGAGTCGTTGACAAAGACCGCGTCGAGCTCTGGCCATGACCGACTCTCGAACTCAACCACCACTACCAAGCACGGATCCCAGGGACCGTCCGCTGCCGCTCTCTCTTCGTGGAGTTCTTCTGCGAGTAGTGACATTGCCTCGGGGCCAGGAGCGGAAACGGCGACCGCTGCATAGCTGACCTGGTCTACGCGAGCGCCGGCATCAACCCGCTGAACTTCAGACTGGAGCGCGATGTCGAGACCCGCGCTCAAACGTCCCACTATGCGAGTCATGCCGTCTGGTGCGATGTAGCGCATCGGACCTGTGCGTGTTCCTATCAAGCCATCGGGTGTGGCGACGTGGAAGGTGTCCGTCCAGGTTCGCGCGAGTCCCAGCTCAACCCAACTTTCCACAACGTCGCGAAACGCCGGGACGTTCACGGTGAAGTAGCCGGCGCCCACATCGACTGGGCGACCGCGTACGTCCGCGGTTCTCGCCCGCCCGCCCAGACTGTCCCGTTCACGAACCAGCACTGTTCGCCCGGCATCAACAAGCGAACGTGCACAGGCCAGTCCGGAAACTCCCCCGCCGACGACCAGGAACTCTGCCGCCATCCCCTAGAGCCACCGCTTGACCGGCTGAACAGCGGTCTCGAGTGCCTTCTGTGCCCCGGAGCGGTCGCGCCAACGTTCCAGGTCGATCGGCCGACTCCGCTCGAGGTCGTTCTCAAAGTGCTCGTCGAGGATCGTGGTGATGTCAGAGTCGAAGATGGCGAGTGCGATCTCCTCGTCATGGTTCATGCTGCGACGGTTGAAGTTCGACGATCCGATGACGGTCAACGTTTCGTCGACCGTCATCACTTTGGCGTGCAGCATCGACGGCTGAAAGTTCCACACCTCCACGCCGCCTGCGGTGAGCTCGGCATAGGTGGCCTCGGAGGTCAGCTGACAGACGCGTTTGTCGGCGCCGGGCCCCGGAAGCAGGATTTGAACAGTTACACCGTCCTGCGCCTTGGAGATGAGCTGGTCTATGAAGTCGCGGCTTGGCGCGAAGTAGGCCGTAGTCAGTCGAAGACGTTCTCGCGCTGAGGCAATGACGACGTGGAACAAGGTCTGCATGTCGTCCCAACCGATCGACGCCGATCCTCGGACGACTTCGATCGCCGAATCTCCCACCTGTTCGTGTACCGGAAACTGGTCCGCCTCGTCGAACATTGGTTCGCCGGTCTCTCCCCAGTTCTGGGAGAAGCCGGCAGCGACACCATCAACCGCGGGACCTTCGACCTTGATGTGAGTGTCGCGCCACTCATGCTCGTTTCGAGCGTTTCCCGTCCACTCTTCGGCGATTCCAACGCCACCAGTGAAGGCTGTTGCCTCGTCGACGATGAGCACTTTGCGGTGACACCGATGATTCTGCTTGAACGGTGACTTGACCCACGGTTTGCGAAACCACTGCACGTTGACGCCCGCGCGTTGCATGCGATCGACGAGCCCCTTTTCCATCTTGAAACCGCCGACCGCGTCAATCAGCACGCGTACGCGAAGACCCGCACGAGCGCGTTCAGAAAGGGTGTCAGCGAAGTCATTCGCGATGTCTCCCGACCAGTACACGTATGTCATCAGGTCGACTGTGCGTTCCGCCTCCGATATCGCGCCCAGCATCGCCGGAAAGATCTCGTCCCCGTTTCGGTAGACGCTGACCCGGTTGCCTTCGGTGGCAGGCGTTCCCAGTAGGCGTTCGAGCTGACGTCTGAGGAGCAGTTCGGTCGTCATGAGGCGAGGGCGGATACAGCCGCTGGGCTGGAGTCGACGAGGAACTGCCGACAACGCTCAGCCTCTGGCTCTTCTCCAATAGACGCAGCTGCCTCGCCCAGGGCATGGAGGCTGCGAAGGAAGCCGCGGTTGGGCTCGTGCTCCCAAGGCACCGGTCCGTGCCCCTTCCAGCCATTTCGCCGCAACAGGTCCAGGCTGCGGTGGTAACCGGTGCGCGCGAACGCATAGGCGGTGACGTCATCACCGGCGTCCAACGCCTCCTCGGCCAGCATTGCCCAGGCCAGTGCGTAGTCAGGGTGGGCGGCGGCCACCTCACGCGCCGACCGGCCCGCGTCCAACGCGGCTCGAGCTTTCGGGTCTTCGGGGAGCAAGGTCGCGGGCGGTTCGCCCAGCAAGTTGTCGGTCACGGGTCCTTTTTACGCCAGAAGGCCAAGACCACGTCACAGGAGGGTGCATCGTGACGTTCCAGCGTTGTTGTCGGACGGCGGGCGCGCTCAGGACTCAGGAGGCGGGCCAGCGTGCTGCCTTACCCAGGCGTGCATGGCGATCGCTGCAGCTGCACCTGCGTTGATCGAGCGCGTCGATCCATATTGGGCAATCGACACAGTGGCGATGGATGCGTCTCTCGCTGCCTCAGACAATCCAGGCCCCTCTTGTCCAAACAAGAGCACAACGTCTCGTGGCAACTGATAAGTCTCCAGGGGGACCGACCCCGGCAGGTTGTCAACGGCTACCAGTGGCAGGTGTTCGCCGGACGCCCACTTCAGCAGATGCCCGATCTCACCGTGGTGAGTGACGTGCTGATACCGATCAGTGACCATGGCGCCGCGCCGGTTCCACCTTCGCTTTCCCACGATGTGCACCTCACGGGCCAGAAACGCGTTCGCGGTACGAACGACGCTGCCGATGTTGAAGTCGTGCTCCCAGTTCTCTATGGCGACGTGAAACGGGTGTCGTGTGGTGTCAAGGTCGGCAATGATCGCGTCACGGCGCCAGTAGCGGTAACGGTCAACAACGTTGCGTCGGTCTCCCGAAGCGAGCAGGTCGGGGTCGAGTCGAGGATCGTCTGGCCACGGTTGTGGATGCGGTCCCACGCCAACGACGTCCATCCTCAGCAGCCTAGGTGGACCACTAGGCTGGTCGACTGTGCGCCTAGCCCTTGATCTGCTGATCACGCGCGCCATAGGACCGGGATGGCTCGACCCTCAGCAGATGCTGGACGGGCGCGGCAACTGGGTGGTCGTCATCGTGGCGCTCATCATCTTCGCCGAATGTGGCCTGCTTGTCGGCTTCTTTCTTCCGGGCGACTCATTGCTGTTCGTCGCCGGTCTGCTGATCGCCAAGCCTGACGTCGGCGTTCCCCTCGCCATGGCCTGCGTCATCTTTACGATCGCGGCGATTTTGGGTAACGCAGCCGGCTACTGGATCGGCCGTAAGGCGGGTCCAACCCTCTTCCGGCGGCCGGACTCTCGGCTGTTCCGAGTCGAGTACGTGGACAAGACCCAGCACTTCTTCGACCACTACGGGTCACGAGCGATCGTGCTCGCCAGGTTCGTGCCGATCGTTCGGACGTTCATCACCGCCATGGCCGGTGTCGGACGCATGAACTTCCGCACCTACATCGCCTTCACTGCCATCGGCGGAATCCTGTGGGCAACCGGCCTGACACTGCTCGGCTATTTTTTGGGCAATGTGGAATTCATTGCCAACAACATCGAGGTCATCGCGATCGGAATCGTGCTTCTCTCGATCATTCCGATCTACTTTGAGCTACGGCGTCACCGCAAGGTGAACCCAAGCGCCGACGCGTCCAACGATTCTTAGAAGCGAACCTCGGGCGCGGCCCGTACCGTCGGATCTTCGGCCTCGAAATACTCCTGCTTACTGAAGTTGAAGAGTCTCGCGATGACGTTGGGCGGGAATGACTCGACCTTGGTGTTGAAGGCCCTCACATTGGCGTTGTAGAAGCGCCGACCGGCCGCGATGCGATCTTCGGTTTGGGCTAGTTGGCTCTGCAGCTCGAGGAAGTTCTGGTTTGCCTTGAGATCGGGGTACGCCTCTGCAACAGCCAGCAGCTGGCGCAAATCAGACGTCAACATGTTCTCTTGAACAGCTTGCTCGGCCGGCCCCTTACCGGGGCTGACAGCAGATGCTCGTGCGGCAGTGACGTTTTCGAAAGTCTGTCGCTCGTGTGCGGCGTAGCCCTTGACGGTTTCGACCAGGTTCGGGATCAAGTCGTAACGACGGTGGAGCTCTACGTCGATCTGTCGCCAAGACTCCTCGACAATGTTCTTCAGTTTGACGAAGCCGTTGTAGTTCGCCACCACCCAGATGCCAATCAGCACCACGATGACGCCGAGCACGATCCAGATCCACATGCGATGCTCCCCAGGCCAATGACTTCCCGACTGGCGATCGTAGCCCCGCTCACTCGCCCACGGCGAGCCCTGCAGGGGCGAGCCGCGTGATCTTCAGCGCTGGAACGCGCGGCACCAACGCGTCGAACTGCCCTGCGTCCGCTGGCAACGGGCCCTGCGATGCATCAACGAGCCGG
>JBJMHG010000008.1:0-4152 GCA_045807485.1 Actinomycetes bacterium | reverse complement strand
GGACGTGATGCCTTCCACCAAGATGGTGTACGGCATGGTGACGCTGTTGTTTCCGTCCATGCGGACGTTGCTTCCGTAGGCGTAGTACACCGTCGGCGACGGTGAGCTGCCGACGGCATTCATGTTGATCGACCACTGCGGGGAGGTCGTGGAGTTGCCAGCGGTGAACGTCCAGCCACCGGGCGCAGAGCCACTGGAACCGACGCTCGTGCCGGTACACGGACCAGTCGTCGCCGGATAACGGGCAATGCCATCCGGGCACAGGTCATACCACCCCGAGGCCTGCGGCGTTGATGAGTTGAATGTGGTGTACACAGCTCGCGGATTGGCATCGGGTACCGACTGCACTGGTGACCCCGGCGTGCACCCACCAGTGACGTTGCTTCCACATCCACTCAAGGTTCCGGCGGCTGTCATCGTGCCGGCGATGCTCACGCTGGCCGGCATGCTGGCAGACCCGTTCGTGTGCACGTTGGCGCCAGTCGCCGTAAGGGCAGTGGTGACGTCGACGCTTCCGCCGAAGTCGAGGTTGCCGGCCGTGAGCAGGGCGCTGCCTGGTTGATAGGGCGAGAAGATGTACTCGGCCTTGAGCAAGCGCGGGCGAGCGAGGTCACTCGCCTGATTCGGTGCCCAGCCCATCGAGTACACGGAGTTGCGCCCAGTCGGTCGGAAGGCGATGTACTGACCAGCAGACGTTGTCTTCACGCAGCTCGCAGGAAGGGCCGCAATGACCGCTTTTGCCCACGTCCGCTCAGCTGTTGCGGTCGCAAAAGTCGACGCCGTGTTCAGCTGAGTGGTCAGCGTCCCGGCCGGAACATTGCACGCTGCCGGAGTCACGTAGTCCTGTGCCGGAGACATGTTGTGGTATGTCTGCACCATGCTGAGTTCTTTGTCGATGCCAGATTCGGCGGCGGCCAAAGAGCCCTCGTAGGCCTGGTGTGACGTGCTGCCCCGCAACACCGACAGCGTCACCGCGAGACCGATGCCTACGAGCAGCGAGATGACGAGCGACGTACACAACACGAGGATCATGGCCATGCCATCGTCGTGATCTGTCAATCGTTGCCGAAGTCGTCGAATGCTCATCAGAACACGTTCCTCAGTCGCTCGGAGAAGGTCGTGACACGAGTGTTCGACCCGATGCCCACCTCGGAGTCATAGGTGAGCGTGACCGTCACGTATCGCGCCTGGGCCGCGTTGGTCGCACTGAGCGGGGTGGCAAGACAGGTCGTGTTTGGAGCGGTCTGGTAGCAGAAGGCGATGCTGTCGACCATGGTTCGGGACTGCACCACCGCTTGACCACCGGCGGTCGACCGCAGCGTGTTGTACTGCAGGGAGCCAGCGCCCTGGCTCACCAGAGCCCAGGTCACGATCTCGTCGGGCTGCGTCGTGCTGTTGCGAATGTAGTCAGAGTTGTTGTCGATCCACAGCGAAAGCTGATAGCCAGTGGCACCGGCATCGACGCCACGAGCCTGGCGGATGTCGCGACCGAGTCGTTCGATGACGGCTTGGGTGTCCTGCAAGCCCTGGCCCTCGTCCTGGTTCACGCGCAATATCTCGTGCGACGAAACCACTGCTGCGGTGGTGATCGAACCGACCACGCCCAGCAGGACCATCGCCACCAAGGTTTCGACCAACGTGATGCCGGCATCTTGAGACCTCATGAGCCGACGCAGTCGGTTCATGAGAACCTCACCTGCAGCGACAGGAAAGACTTGTTGGCTGCGACGTCGCCCGCCATCAAGTCATACCCGACCCGGATTGTCGGGCCCGATGGCATCCAGAGCCGTACGGCCAGGCCCTTGACGCTGCCAGAGTTGATTGCCGTCGCCGTAGAGACCGGGATGGGTACGTTGACGCGCTGCCACGCGTTTCCTGATGCGCAGGTGTAAGACGCTGTGTTACCTGAGGACGAGCTGAACTGGCTGTTGTAGCCCGACTGCTTCAGCGACCAGAGGCTCGCGGCGAGAGTGCCACCGGTTGGGGAGCTCTGCGTGCACTGGATCATCACCGACAGGTAGTGAGTCGTGTTGCCCACACGAGTCAGGGCGGTCGGATACGTCTGCCACTCAATCTGTTGCGCGGCTGACGCGGTGGACGCTCCTGTGCCGCCCGACTGAAGGGTGCGACCGCTTGTGTAGCCCGTCGTCGTCAAATTCGTCGAGAAATCATGACTGGCCGCTTGCGGGTAACAGTTGTCCATCACCATCGAGTTAGTCTTGACTGTTGACCCGCTTGTTGCGGATGCGAACGAGCTAGTCGTGGTATCACCGTCGATGGTTCCGTCGCCGTTGTTGAGCCCAAAAGCGTGCGCTCCGTAGCCGGAGCTGCTGGACACACTTACTGCAGATGGGGTGCTTGGACAGCTCGAGTCGGCCACTGGAAGAGTTGAGGACGCTGACGCGGACGGTGACGCGCTCGGTGAGGCACTGGGCGATGCGGTCGCAGACCCACAGGTGGTCACGTTGCCGCTGACTGAGGTCACCGACAAGGTCGACAAAGTAGCTGCCGGCAGGGTGACGACCGCACCGGTGGCAGTGGGCTGCGCCGTTGACTGAGCACGTAGTTTGAGAGTCACCGTGGTGCCGGCTGCAAGAGCACTGCTTCTGCGAACCCAGATCTGCTTGGTCGAGTACGGTTCGATGAAGCCGGTATCCACGGTGCCGTTGCCGCTGGAGTCCGTCGCCAACGTCGCCCCCGCCGCCGCCGGATCAGTGGTGTAGTACGACCAGTTTGATCCCGAGTCGTTCGTGCTGGTCGTCAGCGACAGGTCAAAGGCGTCTCGGGCCCCAACATTCCGGAAGAGAACGCTGAATACCGGGCGCTGAGTCGAACCAACATTCCAAGCCGTGCACGACGGGGTACGAAGTGCGACTGTGTAGTCGGGGAGCGGCAGCCCGCGCTTGGTCTGGACCAAGATGGTGGAGACGGTACGGGAGTGCGTAACGCCATAAGAGCTCCACGTCACGAATGAGGTGACCCGTTTCGCGGCAGGGATGTTCTCGGCGTCTACCGCTGTACCAGTTGGCAGCGAGACGTACGTTGAGACGGTGAAGGTGATGCCGCCATTGGTGCTCTGCACGATGTGAGGGCTCAGACTGCCGGTGGCACTGACCACCAAGTTCTCGGTGCCGACGCTTGGTACCGCGAGCTTGTTACCGGTGAGCACTCGAGAGTCTCCGGTGAGGTCGGTCGTCTTCATGGCCAGCCCGGTGTAGTCCGCAGTTCGAGCTTTCTCGAGCACCGCGTTACCGATGTCAGCAGCCTGGGTGTTCTGCCTCGCGACTCCTGCGCCTCTTAGCGCCGCGATGCTCGCCCCCGCGAGGGCGGTAAACATGACAGCTGCGATCACCAGGGCAACCACTACTTCGAGCAGGCTGAACCCGTCTTCGCCGCTCGACTTCCTGCGGCCCATCCGTTCACGGAGTACCCGGATCACGCTGAGCCTCTCTTCCACCGATCGCTACCGATCTCGCATCGACAACCCAGCGGTCGTTCTTGAACCGATGCACCCGAACGGCTGAACGGAGTCGAGGCGGCTGATTGCGCCGGTCGCGACTCTGTTGCGCGTCCGGCTATCCGGTGATGCTGTCGCCGGGCGTCCCGGTCGTAGTGACCGGACACCCCGCCGCCCCCTTTGGCTGCAAGCCGCCGCCCTGGCTGTCGAAGTACCAGGTCGTCGCCGACCCGGCGTGCTTGGCCGACAGGCAGTATCCAAGAGCGCCGTCGAAACGGACCACTGAGAGTGTCACCTGCTTTGTTGCAATCACCGAGTTACCGGCCGAAAGCAACGATGTGATCGTTCCGTAGCTGTTGCCTTCGACTAGATAGGCCTCTTCGAACTGCGCAAGATCGCGCAGGTCAGACTTCGCACTGGCGTCGTAAGCCGAAGAGCGCTGGTTGAGAAAGATCGGAATCGCGATGGCCGCCAGGATGCCAATGATGATGATGACGACAAGCAGCTCGATCAACGTAAAACCCGAATCCTTCTCCCCCGCCCCGCGGCCAGACGCCTTCATAGGCGTGGCCACGTCTACTCCTCTCGTGTGCCTTGTTCTCTCTCATCGGCACGCCAGCCCCTCGGTCTTGAGTCGTGAACCTCAGTAGCACGCAGTTCGGCCCCGGAGACTGGCTCCGGGGCCGAACTGTCTA
>JBJMHG010000007.1:0-4516 GCA_045807485.1 Actinomycetes bacterium | reverse complement strand
AGAGCAGGATGCGATTAGGGCTCGCCTCGTCGTGAGTTTGTCGCGAGCAGCACCGGGTACGCCCTAGAGGGGGGCAGAGGACCTGGGGGTTTGACGTGCGGATTATTGCTACAGCGACACTGGCCGTCTTGCTGGCGGGGGGCTCACTTCTCGCCCCGTCGAGCGCCGCAAATGCGACAAAGTGGAACACGATCGCGCTCTATAAACTCAACGAGGCACCTGGCGCCACCACTGCGGTCGACTCCAGTGGTACCGGCATGGACGCGACAATCGGCAACCAAGTCAACGTCGGTTGGACCTTCGGAAGTCGCACCTATGTCAACTTCCCCAGCGCGGGTGCATGGACGCCCAACGATGAGCGCCTGATTCTTCACGACGACAACGACCTGCTGGATCCTGGAGATGGCATCTATCGGGTCGCGATTGCGCTCCGTACTCGGACCACTGGTACGAACATCGTGCAGAAAGGGCAGTCGGGCACCGTTGGCGGGTACTGGAAACTCGAGGTACACAACGGCCTTGCGTCGTGCTTCTTCCGCGGGAGCAACGGCCAGCAGTCCGGCGTAGGGTCCGGCTTCCGGATCGACGATGGCCAGTGGCACAAGATCGTGTGCACGCGCTTCCCCGACCGCACGGTGATGCGCGTCGACGGTGGCATCACCGGCACTCGGTGGGCGCCGTCCGGAACGGTGTCTAACATCAAGCCCCTCAGCATCGGCGGCAAAGCCGAGTGTGGCGGTTCGGTGGGGTGCGACTACTTCGTCGGCGACATCGACTACCTGCGGATCTCGAAGAGGTAGTAGCCCGTCAGCTCATCGTGGCGACCATGATCGCCTTGATGGTGTGAAGCCGGTTCTCCGCCTGATCGAAGGCGATATTGGACGGTGAGTTGAACACCTCGTCGGTGACCTCGAGCCCACCGGTCATGCCTGTCAGCGCGGCGATATCCTCGCCCACCTTGGTGCGGGTGTCGTGAAGCGCCGGCAGGCAGTGCATGAACTTCGCGCTGGGGTTGTTGGTCGCTCGCATCGCGTCCGCGTTCACCTGATACGGCGTGAGCGTCTTCACTCGGTGTTCCCACACCTCGCGCGGCTCCCCCATGGACACCCATACATCAGTGTGGACGAAGTCGACACCGCTCAGTCCTTCACCGACGTCCTCGGTAAGGACGATCCGTGCGCCGGTCTCGTTCGCCCGCGCATCAGCCAAGTCGCGTACGTCGTGGTCCGGCCACAGCTCCTTTGGGGCGCAGATCCGGACATCGGCGCCCATGACCGCGCCCATGGCGAGCAAAGACCTGCCCATGTTGAAGCGGCCGTCCCCCATGAAGCAGTACGACAGCTCGGACGCCGGCTTGCCCGAGTGTTCGATCATCGTCAAGAAGTCGGCGAGCATCTGAGTGGGATGCCATTCGTCGGTCAGCCCGTTGAAGACCGGAACGTCGCTGTACTCGGCTAGTTCTTCAACGGTCGCCTGTGCCTTGCCCCGAAATTCGATGCCGTCGTACATGCGAGAAAGCACGCGAGCTGTATCGGCGGCGGACTCCTTGTGGCCGATCTGCGACGAAGATGGATCAAGGTACGTCGTACTTGCCCCTTGGTCGAATGCCGCAACTTCGAACGCACACCTGGTCCGCGTCGAGGTCTTCTCAAAGATCAGCGCCACGCTCTTGCCAGGAAGGTTGTGTGACTCTGTGCCGGCCTTCTTCGCTGACTTCAGCTCCGACGACAGATCGAGAAGGTATTGCATCTCGTCGCGGGAAAAGTCGAATTCCTTGAGGAAGTCCCGGTTGCTGAGCTCGACGGACACTCGGTGCTCCCTTCTGATGGGCTACGACCGCCAGATGGGGGCAATGTTCTTGCGGTATCCGCGTCCAAATATGCCGCCGATGACCGCCAGCACGGGCGCAGGGACGTTCCCGGTGACAGTCTGCTTTTCTTCTTCGGTCGCCCCGTCTGTGACCCATGCGAAGAAGCGACCACCTCGGGACGGGCTGACCTTGGCGAACTCCTTGCCCATGGCTTGCATTTCTGCGGAGTTCTTCTGGCTCAGGTAGACCGGCTCGAACTCAGCTTCTTCGTGGTCGAGGTGTTTGACCGTAGCCGCCTGGAGCGTGATCACAGCTGACTTGGCGGCCTCGGCGTCCGGTCCAGAGGCGGACGCCGCAAGTGCACCCATCGCGCTGCGCGCCTTTGCCAGAGCGGCGGCCATCTCGTCGTGCTCTGAGTCCATCGCAGCCAAGAGCTCGTCACTCATCCCCAAGGCACGCAGGTGCGGCCATGCGATCTCGTGCTCACCTTTGTGGTGATGCGTGAGCTGGTCGTCGAAGTTTGCCCAGGCCGCGGCGAGCTGGGCTGCTCTCGTGCGATTGCCAGCAGGAAATCGGTCGAGCGCGTCGACGAATCTGTTCAGATCGCGTCGGAAGGCGGCATGGATCGCTGTGTTCATACTCATCTCTGCCATGGTGCTGAACTCTAGCGCCGTCTGCCGGCATGGCCCTCAGCCCATCGGTATCAGCCCATCGGGATCAGCCCATCGGCATGAGCTGGGCCAGCCTGGTGTTGTTGCCGGACGGGTCGCGGAAACTGCAGTCGATGCCGTAGGGCTGCTCGGTCGGCTTCTCGGTGAACTCGACGCCGCGGCCGCTCAGGTCTTCGTAGGCCTTCATCACATCGTCTGTGGTCAAGAAGATGGTGCCTGCGAAGCCCTTGGCGGTGAGCTCGGCCACCTGTTGACGTGTCGCGTCGTCGAGGATCGGCTGGCCGGGAATGGCCATCAGCACGATGGCAACGTCCTCTTGCCCGACCGGCCCCACTGAGAGCCACCTGAAGTTGCCCATCTCGGGCACCGTCACGTCCTGCCGTACCTCAAACCCAACCTTCTTGGTCCAGAAGGCCAGGGCCTCGTCTTGGTCGTGCACCCATAGCTGCGCGGTGCTGATCTTGATCACGATTCCTCCTTGTTGTTGGACGAATCGAACCTAACTTGCGGCCTGTACCTCGGTCTTCTCCGATCGTGCTGTCCCTGGACGGCCGTACACCTTCATGACGCAGGGCGGGATAACGGCCAGAGTCGCGGCAGGGGGAAAGCTCGCCCGATAGCCAGTGGGTGTCGTGCCGAAGTGGCGAGTGAAGCTCGATGTGAACGACCCGACGCTCGTGAGGCCAACCCGCATGCAGATGTCCGCAACCGAGTAGTCAGTACTTCGCAAGAGAGTTGCCGCCCGCTCGAGTCGGCGAGTCAGCAGATACGAGTGCGGAGACTCTCCGAACACGCGGCGAAACTCTCGACTGAAATGTGCACGCGACAGTCGTGCTGCGGCTGCGAGGTCATCTACCGCGAGTGGCTCGGTGTAGCGAGCATCTGCGAGGTCCTTGGCGCGCACGAGATGACGCTCTATCGGCACGCGGACGCGGGAGGCGGTCACAAGCCAAGGCTATGTCAAGGAGCGGCGTTGCCTGCCTCAACGACGGACTTAAGCATCTCCATGCGTTTGCGGATCTTGGGTTTGCCAACCAGGGGGAAAACAATCGGGACCATCACGGCGCTCATTCCGCTCATCTTGGGGAACACCAGCTGGTATTCGACGTACGTAGTGCCTTCTCCCGACTCTCGCAGGTCGAAGGTGTTGCGGAAGTCGCCCATATCCTCGTGAGCGGTGAAGGCGAGATGTCGGCGTTCTTCTACCTTGGTGATCTCGACTTCGTTGACATGGTTTGAATCGCCGGGTACCCAACCGACCGATCGATAGCGCGTACCCACCTGGCCGGTCGCCCCCGAAAGCAACTCCACCTCGTACTTGGTCGGCGACCACTGAACGTGCTTGCTCAGGTCAACCACCCATGGCCAGACAGCAGAGGGGCTGGCAGCGATATGGATGGGGAAGGCGCCTTGGGTCATGGCCACTCCGATCGACGCTCAGAGCCTAGAGAGCCGGCCGATGTCGATCAAGAGGAAGGGTTCGCCTCGACCGCCGTCTTGAGCATCCGCATCCGCTTACGCACATTTGGTTTGACGACCAGCGGAAAGAAGATCGGGAACAGCACCGCCTTGAACCCGGTCATCGTCGGAGACTCCATGCTGAACACAACCTGAGTGCCACCGTCCTTCTCGCTCAGGTCAAAGGTGTTCTGGAACTCCCCCATCTCATCACGTGCGACAAAGCTCAAGCGTCGATTCACTTCGACCGCGGTGACCTCGACCTCGTTGGCATGATGGCGGTCTCCGGGTACCTGCCCCACCGAGCGGTAATGAGCACCGATCTCGCCCGTTGAGCCGGATACCAGTTCGACTTCGTACGGCGACGGCGACCAGGTGGCGTGCTTGGTCAAGTCAACGACCCAGGGCCAGACCGTGGACACATCAGCGTCGATCTGGATCGGGAAACTCTCGCTCGACATCGGGGCTCCAATCGAAGGTCACTCCTCGTGGCATCCTTGCAGGGGCCGGCGCCTCATCTGCGGTTTTCAGGACTTTGCCATCCTTCGGCGGGGGACGAAGAGGCGCCATACCTGTT
>JBJMHG010000006.1:0-9123 GCA_045807485.1 Actinomycetes bacterium | reverse complement strand
AAAGCGGGTTCGAGTGCCAGAGGAATGACGGTTGTGCAGACACCGTCGCCGTGGGCGATGGTGGCGAGCCGCTGTACGTGCCTACCGACCAGACGGGCAAACGCCTCGGTCTCGGCCTCACACAGCTGGGGGAACTCTTCTGCCACGTGCGAGACCGGACAGTGGTGCTGGCAGACCTGAACACCAGTAGGTGCCGCCTCGACACTGGTGGCAAAACCCGCCTCGCTCAAAGCTTCAGCGAAGGCACGCACCTGCTCGACGTCACCGGCTCCTCGCCAGTCTTCGCCCAAGCGCTCACGCAGCTGCCGTTCGAGGTCAGCAGCTCTTGACTCAGCGAACGCAGCAACGGCGGCTGGTCCCCCGACATCGCCCAAGAAGCTCAGTGCCTCAGATGCCAGGCCCGCGTAGTCGGAGGGGAACTGTGAGCGCCCGGCCGCGGTCAGCGAGAAAGTACGGGCCGGACGCCCGCGACCTCGGACTGGAGCCTGCCCGAACGGAGGCCGGTCGCTCGCGACCACAAGACCTGCTTCGGCCAGGAAGTCAAGATGCCGACGTACCGCTGTGGCGCTGATGCCGAGCCGCGCAGCGAGCATCGAAGCCGTGGCCGGCCCTTCGGACAGCAGCGAGGCCGCCACCCGGTCGCGACCAGGATCGGCCTGAGCGGCTACCCCCGAGCTAGCTACCTCAGAGCCATGGCGCCCGCGAGCACCAGGCCTGGGGCCGGATCGGATTTTCACAACTCCATTGTTGCGTAAAAGATCCGGCGCCGCATCCCTGGGGTCACCTCGTGGAACGAGTGGCCTGGGTGCCCTCCTAGGCTTCTGGGCGTGCCCGCCGCCGTCCCACCTTCGATCCCACCGGACGTTCCACCGGTCGTCCCCCCGGCTGCCCAAGGCTTCCCCACCAGTCTCTCGCCCGAGCCAGCGGTTCGGGTCGAGCAGCTGCTCAAAGCGTACGACGGCCGGCCGGTGGTGGACGATCTTGATCTGGTGGCCCAGATGGGCCAGGTCACCGCGGTACTCGGACCGAATGGGGCCGGCAAGACCACGACCGTAGAAATCTGTGAGGGCCTGCGTACCCCAGACTCAGGAATGGTCCGCGTGCTCGGGCGCAGCCCCGCCGATCCCTGGCTGCGCAGCAGAGTAGGGGTCATGCTGCAAGAGGGCGGCGTCTACGGCACTGTCTCAGCACGCGACGCTCTGCGTCATGCCGCAGCTCTTTACCGGACGCCGCACGACCCTGAGTCGCTGATGGCGGCATTGGGGTTGAGCGATGTAGCGACCGTGCCAAACCGGCGCCTCTCGGGCGGCCAGCGTCAGCGGCTTGCCTTGGCGTTGGCCATCGTCGGACGCCCTCTGGTCGTTTTTCTCGATGAACCCACGGCCGGATTGGACCCCCACTCTCGACGGACGGTGTGGGAACTCATCAAGGCCTTGCGACAGGCCGGGGTAGGCGTTCTCCTCACGACGCACTATCTCGACGAGGCGGAGCAGCTCGCCGACCATGTCGTGATCGTCGACCACGGTCGCGCCATCGCGGCCGGTCCGCCCAGCGACCTGATCGCCTACGCGACGCGAGGTAGTCGGTCTCGGCTGCGTTTCACAGCTGCCGTGGCCCTCGACCTCGGCATCCTGATCTCGTCCCTTCCGGCGGGAAGCACCGCTCAAGAGATCAGCCCGGGCACTTATGAGGTGCGCGCACCAGGGGTGACGGACGCCTTGTCGGGGGTCAGCGCATGGTGCACGACCATGGGCGTCACCCTGACAAGCATCAGCTCTGATCGGCGGACGCTCGAAGACGTATTTCTCGAGCTGACGGCAGAGGACAAAACATGACCCTCGACGTCACACCTCGCCCCGATTCGGCACCTTGGCGCTCTCGCGTGGTGGCGCACGCTCGGCTCGAGCTCACGATGCTCGTTCGCAACGGTGAGCAGCTGCTGCTGACCGTGGTCCTGCCACTTGGCTTGTTGGTGCTGCTCGCTCGAAGCACTGTGATTGATGTCGGAGCCACCTCGCAGCAAGAGCGCGTCGACATCGTGGTCCCTGGGATCTTCGCGCTGGCCATCTTGTCGACGTCCTTCACGGCACTGGCGATTCAGACCGGCTTCGAGCGTCGGTATGGCGTGCTGCGCAGAGTCGGAACCACCCCACTGTCGCGAATGGACGTCCTCACCGGTAAAGCCCTCGCCATCGTCGTGGTCGAGTGCGTACAGCTCGTCGTCCTTGGCACCGTGGGGGTTGTCATCGGCTGGCGCCCTTCGCCGGGAGGAGTGCTTCTGGCCGTCCCGATCGCGCTGCTGGGAAGCGCGGCACTTGCAGCCTTGGCCCTGCTGCTGGCAGGTGTCGTGCGAGCCGAGGCGACGCTGGCGTTGTCCAACCTTGCCTACCTGCTTCTTGCCGGCGCTGGTGTGCTGATTCCGGTGTCGCAGCTTCCTGACCGCGTGCAGCCGTTTGTGGACCTGCTGCCTTCAGCCGCACTGGCCGAAGCTCTTCGGTTGGCGACGGCGGCAACTGACGTCGACCCGTGGCACATCGTTGTCCTGCTCGTCTGGTTTGTCGCCGCGTCCACCGGGGTCGCTCGATACTTCCGGTGGGAGTGACATGTATCGAACCAGTGCCGAACCTCCGGTCGACAAGCCTGCAACAGACCACGCGGTCGGAACATTGGGACGCCGCATCCTGTTGGCTAACGTCATCGCCGAGGTGGGAATCGTCGTCAGCGGTGGCCTGGTTCGCCTGACTGGATCTGGTCTCGGATGCCCGACGTGGCCGGAGTGCACCGACGGGAGTCTGGTGCCAGTCGCCACTCAGTCAGAGGGGTTTCACAAGTTCATCGAATTCGGCAACCGAATCCTCACCTTCGCCGTCCTCGTGGCTGCCTTCGCAGCGTTGGTCGTCGTGCTGCGGCCGTGGTTGGCACGCCGGTTCCCTACGCTGCCGGCGGTCGGAGACGGCGGTGCGATTCGGCGTCCACTGGCCTGGCTGGCTGCCGCAGGTATCGGCGGAATCGCGGCACAGGCAGCCCTCGGGGGCATCACCGTGCTGCTCGATCTGAACCCCGCCACCGTGGCGGCACACTTCCTGTTGTCCATGGCGATGGTGGCCATCGCGTTCGTTCTCTACTGGCGCGCGCGAGAACCGGCTGACCGACCGGTCGTTGTCGTAGTGCGCCCCGAACTCAGATGGCTGGCGTGGGCACTCACTGCTCTGGGCGCTGTTGTTTTGACACTTGGCACGGTGGTGACCGGGTCTGGGCCACATTCAGGCGACGTTGACGCGGCAGCTCGCTTCCCTCTCGACGTGCGGATGATGAGCTGGCTGCACGCCGACGTCGTTCTGTTGTTCGTCGGGTTGTGCGTGGCGTTCTGGCTCGGCGCACGGCTCACCCATGCGCCAGCTGCTGCGACACGCGCCGGTGCACTGATTCTTGGGGCGAGTGCCTTTCAAGGCTTCATTGGCTACCTGCAGTACTTCACGGGAGTTCCGGTAGGGCTGGTGTCGCTGCACATGCTCGGGGCATGCCTGGTGTGGCTCGCCGCGTTGCGTGTGCTGATGTCCACGAGACGCCGTGGCGTGTCAGTCGTCGGTGTCGATCCGGGCGACGGGAACCCCTGACACGCAGGTAGCACGGATCGTCGACTCTCCTGCCTCGCCCTCGAACTTGACTTCGACCTCGTCCGAGCGCACCACTTGCTCGTCCAGTCGGTAACCCGGCGCCGGGCTCACAGCCTCCAGAGTGATTTGGGGTCCCCGGCACGACAACAGCGCACTTCCGCCAATCGAACGGAAGGTGCGGATCACCGCCCTTGTGCCAGCGGTCGGATGGGGCGTAGGCGAAGACGTCACAGTGGAGTGACCCGTAGCGGTCGGGCTGGGCTGACTACTCGGCTTCGCGGTGTGGTCGGGGTTGTCCGTGCGACCTGGCCGGGCCGTCCCGTGCTGCGTCGGGCTCACAAGTGGCTTGGCAGTGGCGATGAGGGCGTCCATCTGTCGGTCTGACAGCACCGGCACTGCCGACGGAGCCAGAGCCTCTCCGACCATGTGGACGCCGATCCAGCCGCTGACCACCACAACGACGACGAGTGTGATCCATAGCACTGCGAAGGCCAGCCGGGAACCGCGCACGTGTCCAGGGTGCCCCATCGAACCCGGATACGGTGAGCGGGTGTCCCAGGTACTGGTGATCGAGGATGATCCAGCCATTCGAACCGCTGTGATCCGAGCGCTTGGGGATCTCGGCCACGCCGTCACCTCCGCCGGTGACGCGCTGAGCGGACTCCGACAGGCGGTCGACGACTCCCCCGATATCGTCATCCTCGACCTAGGGCTGCCGGACCTCGACGGCGCGGAGGCGCTGCGCATGCTGCGGGCAGTGAGCAACGTGCCAGTCATCGTGGCAACCGCTCGCGATGACGACCCGACGGCGGTTCGCGCACTCAACTCCGGTGCCGACGACTTTCTCACCAAGCCGTTCAGCGCCGTGCAGCTCGACGCACGAATCCGGGCAGTCCTACGTCGCGCCAAATCCGACGGTCCCCCTCCGGATCTGAGCGTCGGTGAGCTTCGACTTTCTCCTGGAGCACGGACGGTGGCGCTGAAGGGCGAGGCACTCGACCTGACTCCGCGCGAGTTCGACCTCTTGCACTATTTGATGGAGCGGCCCGACATCGTGGTCACCAAGCGTGAGCTCCTAACCGAGGTCTGGCGGGTGCCGCCGGCAGGGGCTGACAAGACGGTGGACGTTCACCTGTCCTGGATCCGGCGCAAGCTGGGCGAGACGGCGGCTGAGCCTCGCTACCTGCACACTGTGCGCGGAGTGGGCGTCAAGATCAGCGCACCTCAGGGGCCGTAGCAGATGCGTAAGCGGCTGCTCTTGACGATCGCCGCGACGTCGACGCTGACCCTCCTGGCGTTCTTGGTGCCACTCGCCGTGCTGGTCGGGTCAGTGGCCGAGACCCGCGCTACGTCCTCGGCAGTGCTACGCGTCCAGGCGCTCATACCCGTCATCAGTCAGACGCCGACCAAGGTCACCGAGCTAGCGGTCGACCAGATCAACAACGATGGCGGACCGCCCGTCACGGTCTTTCTTCCCAACGGCGGCGTGTTGGGAGCTGAGGCATCGACGACGGACGCAGTTCGGTTGGCCGAAACTGGCCGCACGGTCGTCACAGATACTCCTGACGGACGTGAGATCGCGATCCCGATCGTGGGTCTGCCTGAAGGCACTGCGGTCATCCGAGTGCTCGTCGAACCCGGTCAGCTAGAGAACGGAGTCGTGCGGGCCCGGATTGCATTGCTTGGCCTCGCGGTCACTCTGCTCCTGCTGGCCATCGCCATCGGTGACACGCTCGCCCGAACTTTCACGCGTCCGCTGGAGGCAACGGCAGACACCGCAGACCGACTGGCTGCCGGCGATCTGGAGGCACGGGCCAAACCCTCTGGGCCGCACGAGACACGATCAGTTGCCATCGGGTTGAACCGGCTCGCTGGTCGCATCCTCGATCTGCTTCGCGCTGAACGCGAGGCCGCGGCCGATCTGAGTCATCGGCTGCGCACGCCGGTCACCGCACTGCGACTCGATGTTGAAGCGCTGCCGGAGAGTCCACAACGGGATCGCCTTGTGGACGACGTCACAATGCTCACAACTTCAATCGACGCAGTCATCTACGAAGCTCGACACCCGTCGGGAAGCACCGGAGACGCAGTCTGCGACGCTACCGAGGTGGTGGCCGAGCGGTTGCGGTTCTGGAGCGCTCTTGCAGACGACGAAGGTCGGTCGGTGCAGATCGAGCTTCCGAATACTGCACTGAAAGTTGCCACATCTGATACCGATCTGGCCGCAAGCGTTGACGCCATCTTGGGGAACGTGTTCGCCCATACCCCGCCCGGCACATCGGTGCACATCGAGCTAAGAGCTGAGCCGGGGGGCGCCAGGCTGTCGGTCATCGACAGCGGACCGGGGTGGCCCGAAGGATGGCCCGACCTAGACATGGACCGTCGCGGTCACTCCCCGGCAGGATCGACCGGGCTGGGTCTCGACATCGTCGGCCGAGTGGCCACCTCGAGTGGTGGTCAAGTCGAGCTGCTGTCGCCTGCATCTGGTGGGGCGGAGGTGCGCGTACATCTGAAGACCCCGGCGTCCCGAGTCGGGCGCTGAACCGTAGTCGACTGGTTAGAAGGGCAGGAACGGATCGAGGCCGACCATCACGAATAACAGCGTGAGGTAGGTGATCGACCAGTGGAACAGCCGCATCGGCTTCCAGGCCTGCTCGGGCAGACCGGCGACCACGCGCGAGCGGAGTGTGGCGGCCGAGACCAAGAAGATTGCCCCGAGCACCACGGCGACTGCGAGATAGAACACCGAGAGGTCAGCGACCCACCAGAGCACCAGAGACGCCGCGACCATCGCTGAGGAGTGTCCGAGCATTCGTCGGACGACGACTCGCGGGTCTGCGACGACGGGGAGCATCGGGACGCCGGCAGCCGCATAGTCGTCTCGGAACCGGAGTGCTAGCGCCCAGAAGTGTGGCGGCGTCCACCAGAAGACCACGAGGAACAGCAGCCACGCAGGAGCGGCGAGCGTGCCGGTGACCGCAGCCCACGCGATGAGAACCGGCATGCACCCCGCGATCCCACCCCACACGATGTTGGACGCGGTACGCCGCTTGAGCCCGAGGGTGTACACCACCACGTAGTACGCAATGGCGAAAACGGTGAGAAGCAGTGCCAACAGGTTGACCCACGCCATCACGGCCAGCGACAACGTCGCCAAAGAGAGCCCAAAGATCAGGGCGGCGCGCGGCGTCACCTGTTTTCTGGCAAGGGGGCGATGGCCAGTACGGCTCATGACGCCGTCGATGTCGCGGTCGATAAAGCAGTTCAGGCTGTTGGCAGAACCTGCAGCCAATGTGCCGCCGATCAACGTGGCGACCACCACCGACATCGCCGGTACGCCACCGGCGGCCAGGAACATGGTCGGCACCGTCGTGACCAGCAGAAGCTCGATGATCCGCGGTTTGGTGAGCGCGATGTATGCCGCGACGGTGACCCGGACACTTCGAGCCGAAGGTGCGGTGGTTGTGCCCGCCCCGGCGGCGACCCTGGGAGTCGCGCCCGTACCGATGACGGTCACTCACACCCCTCAACGTCGCGTCCAGCAGCCCCGAAGCAGGCTCCACTGTAGCCGGGTAGGCTCGATGGCAGACGTGGTGCCTGGCGTGCAGAACCGAAATCCCCACCCGATATCACCCGGTGACATGGCGGTGAATGACTTGTGAGTGAGGCCGTGAGCGATCAACAGATCGGTTCAGCTAGTGGGGCTGCCGAAGCCCCGGGCGACCTGAGCTGGACGGCCCTTGATCAGCGCGCGGTCGACTTCAGCCGTGGTCTGGCGATGGATGCCGTTCAGAAGGTCGGAAGCGGTCACCCCGGCACTGCCCTGGCGCTGGCACCGGCGGCGTACCTGCTGTTCCAGAAGCACCTTCGACACGATCCGGCCGACCCCGGCTGGATCGGTCGCGACCGTTTCGTGCTGTCGATGGGTCACTCGAGCCTCACCCTCTACCTGCAGCTCTACCTGTCCGGCTACGGCCTCGAGCTCGATGACCTCAAGGCGCTTCGAACCTGGGGCAGCCAGACACCTGGACACCCCGAGTGGGGCCACACGTTGGGGGTCGAGACCACCACCGGCCCGCTGGGGCAGGGCGTTGCCAATGGTGTCGGCATGGCGTTGGCCCAACGCAGGGTGCGCGGGTTGCTGGACGCAGAGTCAGCGCCGGGTCAAAGCCCGTTCGACTGGAACGTCTGGGTCTTCGCGAGTGACGGTGACATGGAGGAAGGCATCTCCGGAGAGGCCAGCTCGCTCGCCGGCACCCAGCGTTTGGGCAACCTGACGCTGATGTGGGATGACAACCGCATCTCGATCGAGGACGACACACAGATCGCCTTCACCGAGGACGTCTGTGCCAGATACCGCGCCTACGGCTGGCACGTCATCGAGGTCGAGCTCGCTCCGGACGGCGACCTCGACCTTGCGGCACTGCATGGGGCCTTCTCCCAGGCTCGCGCTGAGAGCGAGCGGCCGACCTTCATCCGGCTGCGATCGCAGATCGCTTGGCCAGCTCCGAACGCGACCAACACCGGCGCGGCACACGGCGCGGCACTCGGAGCAGATGAGGTAGCCGCTACCAAGAGGGTCATCGGATTGCCAGACGACCAGGCCTTCACGGTGGACTCTGAAGCATTGGCCCATGCACGCTTGGTCCGAGATCGCGGTGCTGACCTGCATGCGGAATGGCGCGGGCGGTACGACGTCTGGGCGCAGAGCCACCCAGATCGCGCAGCTCTGCGCGAGCGCCTTGCCAAACGTCAGCTCCCAGACGACTGGCGAGTTCATCTGCCGACCTTCGAAGCTGGCACATCGATGGCCACGCGGGCGGCGTCCGGTAAGACCTTGACCGCTCTCGCCGATGCCTTGCCCGAGCTCTGGGGTGGCTCCGCAGACCTAGCGGAGTCGAACAACACCACCATGGCGGGGCAGCCGTCATTCCTCCCCGCAGATCGTCAGACTCGGCAGTGGCAAGGCAACGAGTACGGTCGCACGCTGCACTTTGGGGTTCGCGAGCACGCGATGGGTGCGATCGCCAACGGGATCGTGCTGGAGGGTCACACCAGGCCCTACGTCGGTACGTTCTTGGTCTTCAGCGACTACATGCGGCCAGCCGTCCGGCTTGCGGCTCTGATGGGTATCCCGCCCATCTACGTGTGGACGCACGACTCGATCGGGCTCGGCGAAGACGGGCCGACCCACCAACCAGTCGAACATCTCACTGCACTAAGGGTCATCCCCAACCTTTCGGTGGTGCGGCCGGGCGACGCCAACGAGACGGTCGCTGCCTGGGCGGCAGCACTCGAGCATCGGGCCGGCCCCATCGCGTTGGCCTTGTCGCGGCAGAAGCTTCCAGTGCTGGACGGAACCGCAGAGATGTCTCCTACTGGGCTCGCACGCGGCGGATACATACTTCGCGCCGTTGCGGGTACCCCCGACGTCGTGGTCATGGCAACGGGCTCCGAGCTCCACCTGGCGGTCGACGCTGCACAGCAGCTGGCGGTCGAGGGCGTC
>JBJMHG010000005.1:0-3946 GCA_045807485.1 Actinomycetes bacterium | reverse complement strand
CGCGTCCAACTGAGCGACACCAAGGGCAAGCTTCACACTGTCACCCTCGAAACGGGCAAGCAGTTTCACACCCACAAGGGAGCGATAGCGCACGACGATCTGATCGGACGTCCTGAGGGCGTCGTCGTGATGTCGACCGGTGGCGTGGCGTACCTGGCGTTGCGACCGCTGTTGTCCGACTTTGTGTTGTCGATGCCCCGCGGTGCAACGGTTATCTACCCTAAGGACGCCGCCCAGATCGTCGCGATGGCCGACATCTACCCGGGCGCTCGAGTTCTCGAAGCCGGACTCGGGTCAGGTGCCCTGACATGTTTCCTGCTGCGGGCGGTGGGGGAGCACGGACACGTGCACTCCTACGAGCGGCGTGAAGACTTCGCACAGGTGGCCGAGCAGAATCTCGCAACGTTCTTCGGTGTGGTTCCCACGACCTGGGAAGCAACAGTCGGAGACCTGGTGGACGTCATCAGTGATGACTGGGTAGACCGAGCGGTTCTCGACATGCTTGCTCCATGGGAATGCATCGATGCGGTCGCCGACGTTCTGCGACCCGGTGGCGTCCTGTGCCTCTACGTCGCCACAACCACCCAGCTCTCGAGCGCGGTGGAGAGGCTGCGCGAGCACGGCGGGTTCACCGAGCCAGCGGCAACCGAGACCTTGGTGCGGACGTGGCACGTCGAGGGCTTGGCGGTGCGGCCTGACCACCGCATGATCGGACACACCGGGTTCTTGGTGACCAGCCGTCGACTTGCGCCGGGTGTCACCGCCCCGCCGCGGAGGCGGCGTCCAGCGAAGGCGTCCAGCGGTTCTTCCCAGCATTCGATTACCCACAGTGACCAGGCCGACACGCCGGGAGAAGTCCAGGAGTCGCCGCGACCTGCCGAGGGTTAGGGTCGAAGACGTCCTCTCGGGACGTGTTGGACGGAGGTGCCACATGCCGCACGACGAATCTGAGGCGCGCGCCGGTGCGCCAGATGTCAGCGACCTGCGGCGCGAGCTTGCTGCTCTTCAGGAGCGCAACTCACGACTGACCGCGACACTGCATGAAGCACGAGCCCAGATCATCGCGATGAAAGAAGAGATCGACCGCCTGGCACAGCCTCCGGCGGGCTACGGGCTCTTCCTCGAGGCCTTCGACGACGGAACTGTTGACGTTTTCACCGGCGGACGGAAGCTACGAGTAGCAGTGAGCCCGGAGGTCGATCGCGACGACCTCGAGCGCGGCCGTGAAGTGATGCTGAACGAAGCGATGAACATCGTCAGGGTCATGGGCTTCGAGCGGGTTGGCGAAGTCGTGATGTTCAAAGAGCTCCTGGCCGACAGCGAGCGTGCCCTCGTTATTGGGCACACCGACGACGAACGCATTGTCCGGCTCGCTGAAACCCTCATCGGGGTGCAGATCCGTGCCGGCGACTCGCTCTTGCTCGAGCCGCGGTCTGGATACGTGTACGAAAAGATCCCGAAGGCCGAAGTCGAGGAGCTCGTTCTCGAAGAGGTTCCCGACATCGACTACGCCAGCATCGGCGGCTTGACGAACCAGATCGAACAGATCCGCGACGCCGTTGAGCTTCCCTACGTCCACCAAGACTTGTTCCGCGAACACGACCTGCGTCCACCTAAAGGCATCTTGCTCTACGGTCCACCCGGATGCGGCAAGACCCTGATCGCCAAGGCTGTCGCGAACTCACTCGCGAAGAAGGTCGCCGAAGTCACGGGACGCCCCGAAGGCAAGTCGTTCTTCCTGAACATCAAAGGCCCCGAACTGCTCAACAAGTACGTCGGTGAAACCGAGCGCCATATTCGCCTGGTCTTTCAGCGAGCACGTGAAAAGGCGGGTGAAGGTGTTCCTGTCATCGTGTTCTTCGACGAGATGGACTCCTTGTTCCGCACCCGCGGCTCGGGCGTCAGCTCAGACGTCGAGAACACGATCGTCCCGCAGCTCCTGAGTGAGATCGACGGCGTTGAAGGTCTCGAGAATGTGATCGTCATCGGTGCATCCAACCGGGAAGACATGATCGACCCGGCCATCCTCCGCCCAGGTCGCCTTGACGTGAAGATCAAGATCGAACGCCCCGACGCAGAGGCTGCCCGTGACATCTTCACCAAGTACCTGAGGCCCGACCTGCCGCTGCACGCAGACGACTTGGCCGAGCACGGTGGCGATCGGGCAGCCACGTCGGCGGCCATGATTCAACGAGCTGTTGAGCGCATGTACTCCGAGTCCGAGGACAACCGGTTCCTCGAGGTCACGTACGCGAACGGTGACAAAGAGGTTCTCTACTTCCGCGACTTCAACTCTGGAGCGATGATCGAGAACATCGTGGCCCGCGCCAAGAAGTACGCCATCAAGGACTTCCTCGAGCTGGGATCGAAGGGAATCCGCGTCGGGCACCTGCTGATGGCCTGTGTTGACGAGTTCAAGGAGAACGAAGACCTGCCCAACACCACGAACCCAGACGACTGGGCCCGGATCAGCGGAAAGAAGGGCGAGCGGATTGTGTTCATCCGCACCCTCGTCCAGGGCAAGCAGGGCACTGAAGCCGGGCGTTCCATCGAGTCTGTGGCCAACACCGGTCAGTATCTGTAGTCCCGGCTCGGGACGCCTACGCTGTCATGGTGACCATCAGGCGTGTCATGGGGATCGAGACCGAATACGGCATTGCCGTACCCGGTGACCCCCAAGTCAACCCGGTTCTGATCTCTTCGCAGATCGTCAACGGCTACGCGACCGGAGAACCGGGGCTTTCGCACGCCCGTTGGGACTACGAAGAAGAGAACCCGTTGCGTGACGCACGCGGTTTCACAATGGCTCGCGATGTCGCCGACGCCAGCCAGCTCACCGACGATGACGTCGGCCTGGCCAACGTCATCTTGACCAATGGTGCGCGCCTCTACGTCGACCACGCACATCCTGAGTACTCCAGCCCCGAAGTGACGTCGCCACGCGACGTGCTGAAGTGGGACAAAGCCGGTGAACACGTGATGGCGAAAGCCGCGCAGCGCGCCGCTCTGATCCCCGGGGCTGCGCGCATCAACCTCTACAAGAACAACACGGACAACAAGGGTGCATCGTACGGAACGCATGAGAACTACCTCATGCAGCGCAGCACGCCGTTCCCCGACATCGTGCGACACCTGACGCCGTTCTTCGTCTCCCGGCAGATCATCTGTGGCCAAGGACGGGTGGGGCGGGGCCAGCAGGGCACCGAGACCGGTTTCCAGATTAGCCAGAGGTCGGACTTTTTCGAGGTCGAAGTGGGGCTTGAGACCACTCTCAAAAGGCCGATCATCAACACTCGCGACGAGCCCCACGCCGACGCCGACAAGTATCGACGTCTGCACGTCATCATCGGGGACGCCAACTTGGCCGAAGTTGCTGGCCTGCTGAAGGTCGGCACGACGTCACTGGTCCTATCCATGATCGAGGAAGGGTTCTTGGGCGACGACTTGTCGATCCTGCGGCCAGTCCATGAGCTTCACGAGGTATCCCACGACCCCGATCTTGGTCATCTCATCGAGCTTCGAGACGGACGCTCGATTCGTGCGCTAGACGTACAGCGTGAGTATTGCGACCAGGCTCATAAGTTCATCGAAGATCGACTGGGCGTCGATGTCGACGATGACACCTCGGAGGTGCTTCGCCGCTGGGTGCAGGTGCTCGACGACCTGTCAGACGATCCGGCTCGTCTCGCCGGCCAGCTCGACTGGATTGCGAAACGGCAGATCCTTGAGGGGTACAGGTCACGCGACGGTTTGGACTGGTCGGATGCTCGACTGCAGCTCGTCGATCTGCAGTACTCCGACGTCCGACCAGACAAGGGGCTGTACCAGCGGCTGGTCGACAACGGTCGAATGGAACGACTCATCGAGCCTGACGCCGTAGCGGCCGCGGTGCACGCACCGCCCGACGACACCAGGGCCTGGTTCCGTGGAGAGTGCGTGCGTCGCT
>JBJMHG010000004.1:0-10691 GCA_045807485.1 Actinomycetes bacterium | reverse complement strand
TCGAGGGAACCGAGATTCCAGAGCGCGCCAAAGTGATCAGATCGGCGCTCGAAGCCGCTGGCGCCTCGCTCGCCCTTGCCATCGCCCACGACGATTCAATACTGGCCAAGGTCCACGACCCGGCCCTGCTGGGATGGCTGCAGAGCGCCAATGAGGAGTGGGAGCGGGACGGGTTCGCCACCAACCCCGGCCAGGATCGCGTCGTCCCCTACGTGTTCCCGACTGCAGCGATGCTGTCGGAACTACCGGTGCGCCGACCACCGGCCGTGCACGGCAGAGCAGGCATGTTCGGCTACGACACGATGACTCTCATCGGTCCGGGCACGTGGGAAGCCGCCAGGGGTGCCGTCGACGCGGCTCTCACCGCGGTCGACCTGGTCGCGTCACGAGAGCACGACGTGGCTTACGCGCTGTGCCGACCACCCGGTCACCACGCGACCGCCGCGGGCTACGGCGGTTCCTGCTACCTCAACAACGCTGCTGTCGCGGCCGAGGCTCTCCGCAGCTCTGGCCACGAGCGAGTCGCTGTCGTCGACATCGATGCCCACCACGGCAACGGAACGCAGATGATCTTCTACGACCGAGCTGATGTGTTCTACGGCTCCGTACACGTCGACCCCTCGGCCGGGTGGTTTCCCCACTACGTCGGCCACGCCGATGAGACTGGGCGCGGTGAGGGATTCGGCGCGAATTGCAACATCCCGATGGCTGAGGGCACACCTGACCGACCATGGCTCGAGGGCGTGGCCGAGCTCGTCCAGTCGGTACGCGCACACGGAGCAACAGCGCTCGTGGTGTCGCTTGGGGTCGATGCCGCAATTGACGACCCAGAGAGCCCACTGCAGATCACCGAGTCGGGCTACCACGCAGCCGGCGAGCAGCTAGCGACCCTCGGACTCCCGACCGTTGCGGTTCAGGAGGGTGGCTATCACCTACCCTCACTCGGGAACTTGGTGGTCGCAACGATCGCCGGATTGGAGTCACACAGGTGAAGCCGTCATCCCTCGTTGCAGGGCTCGTTGCCGGGGTAATGACGATGGCTATCAGCGCCGGTGCGACTGTCCTGCTGCCCGTAGCACCTGTTCTCCTTGCCGGCGCGAACGCCACCGAGCGGCTGGCGAGTCCGCCGCTTCGGACCGAGGCCCCCCATCGCACGAACAGCCAGACCCTGTCCCGCGTGCCCCGGTGGTCCGGACCCGTCGCGTCGGAGGTGTCACGCGGACGCTTGCTGGTGAAGCTGACGCGAACGGCAAACGCGCGGACTTCGGCGAGCTCAATTCTGGCTCGGGTCGGTGAGCAGTCGCGGCCCCTCGGCGGGCGTTGGTTCTCGATCCGTGGTGTTGCCGACGCCGCCACCGCGCGGACCAGACTGTCCGACGCGCCTGGCGTTGTCGCGGTTCAGCGTGACCATCTCCGTCAGGCCTTCGGCGATCAGTACTACCGGCGCTACCAGCCGTATCTCCGAGCCTCGATGGACGTCAACGCGGCATGGCATCACAGCTCAGGACGCGGTGTCACCGTGGCGGTTCTCGACACCGGCGTCGATGCAACGCACGAAGACCTCACTCACGTTCTGCGTGGTCGAGACTTCGTCGACGGTGACCGTAAGACCCAAGACCCCGTCGGTCACGGCACCTTCGTGGCAGGAGTGATTGCTGCCCAGCGCGACAACCAAAAAGGCATTGCCGGCGTGAGCCGTGCGTCGATCCTCCCCGTGCGGGTATTGAACGCCAAGGGCTATGGACGCGACGCCACGATCGCCAGAGCTATCCGTTGGGCGACGAACCAGGACGCCGACATCATCAACTTGTCGCTAGGTGGTGCGCAGAGCGGACGCATCCTGCGCGACGCCGTCAAGTACGCCCACAACCATGGCGTCCTCGTCGTCGCGTCAGCAGGAAACGACGGTGGCACCAAGCCGCGCTACCCAGCGGCGTTCTCGGATGCAGTCGCCGTTGGGGCCACGGACTGGCGTGATCGCATGGTGTGGTGGAGTCAGCACGGCAGCTGGGTCGATCTCGTTGCTCCTGGCGTCAAGATCGCCTCCACGGTGCCTGACGACCATTACGCAATCGGCAGCGGGACCTCGTTCTCAGCACCCTTGGTATCGGGCGCAGCCGCGCTGCTGCTTTCCAAACACCCGTCATGGAGCGTCGGCGAGCTGCACAACGCGCTGCTCCAGGGTGCGGCGGACGCCGGCCCGGTCGGCCCGGACGCCTTCACGGGTCTCGGCGTTCCGGACGTCGACGGCATGGTGGGCGGTGCAGCGAAGTCTGCGGTGGAGCTCACCGGGCCATCAACGGGCACCTCACCGGGAAACGCTCGGGTGCTGCAGAAAGACTCGGTGGTTCCGGCGTCCAGCCCAGAGGGAACCGATCGATGGTTCCGACTCGATGTCAGCTCACCCACCCGCATCACAGTTTCGGGTCGGGGTGGAAACGACGGTCCGGCGACGCTGCGGGGCGATCTCGAGCTCGCGCTGTTCGACTCCAGCTACGGTCGGCTTGATCTCGGCGATGCCGCTTCTGGCCTCAGGGCCGAGCAAGTGAGCGCCGTGGTCGACGACACCGTCTACCTCCGGGTTCGAAACCTTGAGGACACCCGATGGCCGGACGCGATCAACCTCGGCTTCAGCCGCACGGCTGCCAACCCCGCCCACGTCGCGACCGGCGGCGCGCCGCGTCCGGTGATGATCACCTCAAGCCCGCTCCAAGAGTCGTACGGCGCCGATGGCGCCCAGGCCATCCAGCTCACAACCGGCGTCAACATCCGGACCACGAGCATCAACCAAGCTTCGATCCAGCTGCTGGACGGCGAGAGCGGCGGAGCGGTCCCGATCGATGTGGCTGCGACCGTTGACGGCTGGCAGGTGACGCCGCTGGCCCCGTTGGACGCCGCACGCGCGTATGCGCTGGTTCTCGACGGACTGCGCACGACCGGCGGAAGCGGTGTTCCGTACACACGGGTGGGATTCCGTACGGCTTCGTAGGCGGTGCGTCACCGGTACGCCGGACGGTGTGAGTGCCTGAACGGGGCTACGCTGGCAGGAGAGGCGAATGTACAGCGGCCAGAAGCCAGTGAGGGACAGCGCGCAAGGATGACCACCCAGCAGCAGCACCCCGGCACCGGTCAGTTCGGCCCCAACCAATGGCTCGTAGACGAGCTCTACCAGCAGTACCTCGCTGATCCAGAGTCGGTCGACCCCGCGTGGCACGGTTTCTTTGAGGACTACCGTCCCGGCGAGGGCACAGGCGGACCGTCAGCCGTCCCGGTTCCACCTCCTGACGCAGCATCGGTCCGATTAGAACCGGCCCCGACGTACGAACCGGTGCCTGCGGCTCCAGGTCCAGCGGCTGCGGTGCCGTCGACGCCGGAAACTCCGCCCAGTGCTGCAGCGCCCAATGCTGCTGCCCCCCAAGCTGCTGCGCCCTCGGCCGCCACTGCGCCCACGAGCGTCGGCGAGGACGTCGACACCACGGTTCTGCGCGGGCCTGCCGCTCGAGTCGTCACCAACATGGAGGCGTCATTAGCGGTACCGACCGCTACCAGCGTGCGGGCAGTTCCGGCCAAGCTGCTGATCGACAACCGCACGGTGATCAACAACCACCTCCGCCGCTCGCGGGGCGGCAAGGTGTCGTTCACACACCTGATCGCCTGGGCTGCGGTGCAGGCTTTGAAGGCAATGCCCGAGATGAATGCCAGCTATGCCGAGCTGGACGGTAAGCCCGTCATTGCCAAGCCCGACCACGTGAATCTTGGCCTGGCGATCGACATTGCCAAACCGGACGGCACGCGACAGCTTCTCGTGCCCGCGATCAAGGCCGCCGAGTCGATGGACTTCACCGGGTTCTGGTCGGCGTACGAAGACCTGGTGCGACGTGCTCGCACCGGCAAGCTGGGCGTCGATGACTTCGCCGGCACGACGATCAGCTTGACCAACCCGGGCACCCTGGGGACGGTCCACTCAGTTCCCCGCCTGATGCAAGGTCAAGGGGCGATCATCGGCGTCGGAGCCTTGGAGTACCCCGCCGAGTATCAGGGCGCTTCCCCCGAAACCTTGGCGCGGCTCGGCGTGAGCAAGACGATGACCCTGACGTCCACCTACGACCACCGCATCATCCAAGGTGCCCAGTCCGGTGAGTTCCTGAGGCGCATCCACCTGCTGTTGCTGGGTGAGGACAACTTCTACGACGGCGTCTTCGCCGCCCTGCGCATTCCTTACGAGCCGATTCGATGGGTCTCGGACATCTCGGCGTCCCACGAAGACGACATCAACAAGACAGCACGAGTGCAAGAGCTGATTCACGCCTATCGCGTGCGCGGCCACCTGATGGCAGACACCGATCCGCTCGAGTACGAACAGCGCCGCCACCCCGACCTCGACCTGGTCAACCATGGTCTGACGTTGTGGGACCTCGACCGCGAGTTCGCAACTGGCGGCTTCGGCGGCGAGCCACTCATGATCTTGCGGGACATTCTGGGCGTGCTGCGCGACTCTTACGCGCGGACCATTGGCATCGAGTACATGCACATCCAAGATCCCGAGCAACGGCGGTGGATCCAGGCGCGATTCGAGCGCGCGCATGAGCGCCCGAACCCGGATGAGCAGCTTCACATCCTTCGACGCCTGAACGCTGCAGAGGCGTTTGAGGCTTTTCTTCAGACGAAGTACGTCGGCCAGAAGCGCTTCTCTCTGGAAGGCAGCGAGTCGGTCATCCCGTTGCTCGACGAGTTGTTGGCGTCCGCCGCCGAAGCCGGCCTGCACGAAGTCACCATCGGAATGCCACACCGCGGGCGGCTGAACGTGCTCGCGAACATCGTCGGAAAGTCGTACGGCCAGATCTTCCGCGAGTTCGAGGGAAACCTCGACCTAGAAGCGGTCCAAGGTTCCGGGGACGTCAAGTACCACCTCGGTGCAGAGGGAACCTTCAAGGCTCCAGACGGTTCGAGCATCAAGGTGTCTCTGGTCTCGAACCCCAGTCACCTCGAGGCAGTCAGCCCGGTGCTCGAAGGCTTCGCGCGCGCCAAGCAAGACCTGCTGGGTCTGGGCGAGTCCGGTTTCACCGTGCTGCCCCTGCTACTGCACGGAGACGCGGCCTTCGCGGGACAGGGTGTCGTGGCCGAGACGCTCGAGCTCGCTCAGCTGCGCGGCTACCGCACCGGAGGCACCGTGCACGTCGTCGTCAACAACCAGGTTGGCTTCACAACCGCCCCAGCTGCGGCGCGCTCGAGCGTCTATGCCACAGACGTCGCACGCACGACGCAGGCCCCGATCTTCCACGTGAACGGAGACGATCCAGAAGCCGTCGTCCGAGTCGCCCGGGAGTCGTTCGAGTTCCGGCGCGAGTTCAAGAAGGACGTCGTCATCGACCTGGTCTGCTACCGCAGACGCGGGCACAACGAAGCAGACGACCCTTCGCTCACCCAGCCACTCATGTACAACCTGATCGACGCGAAGCGATCGACGCGCAAGCTCTACACCGAAGCTCTGATTGGACGCGGCGACATCTCGGTCGAAGAGGCTGAAGGTGCGCTTCGCGATTACCAGGAACAGCTCGAGAAGGTCTTCCGCGAGGTCCGCGAGGCCGCGGAGACGGTTGATGAGGCCGCCGAACCTCCCACCGAGGTCGAGCAACGCGGGGAAGCAACGCTGGCGCCGCAGACACCAGAACGAGACGTAGTCACGGCGGTGACTGACGACTACATCGAGCGGGTGGTGCAGTGTCAACTTCAGTTGCCTGACGGATTCACCGTTCACCCTCGCCTGGCACCCCAGCTGCAACGCCGAGCCCAGATGGTGCAAGACGGCACGATCGACTGGGCCATGGGCGAGACGCTCGCCATCGGCACACTTCTCACCGACGGCATTTCCGTGCGCCTGGCCGGCCAGGACTCGCGCCGTGGCACCTTCGGTCAGCGCCACATGGTCATCATCGACCGCAAGACCGGCTGGGCGTACAAGCCTCTGAAGCGCTGCTACGAAAAGGGCGCCAAGCTGTACGTGTACGACTCACCGTTGTCAGAGTTCGCCGCGGTCGGCTTTGAGTACGGCTACAGCGTTGCGCGTCCGGAAGCACTGGTCATGTGGGAGGCGCAGTTCGGAGATTTTGCCAACGGCGCACAGACGATCATCGACGAGTTCATCGCTCCAGGAGAGCAGAAGTGGGGACAGCGCTCGGGGCTCGTGCTGCTACTCCCCCACGGCTTTGAAGGGCAAGGGCCGGACCACTCGTCTGCGCGCATCGAACGTTTCCTGCAGATGTGCGCTCAAGACAACATGACCATTGCGAACTTGACCACGCCAGCCAACTACTTCCACCTACTCCGCTGGCAGGCGTTGTCGCCAACGCGACGTCCCTTGGTGGTGTTCACACCGAAGTCGATGCTGCGTTTGAAGACCGCGGCGTCCAAGACCGACGAGTTCACGTCGGGGCACTTCAACCCGGTCTTCCCTGACTCCATCGACAGTGACGGAGTGCGCCGGGTCTTGCTCTGCAGCGGCAAGGTCTACTACGACCTGCTCAAGTACCGCGAAGAAAGTGGTCGCACTGACACCGCGATCGTCCGTATGGAGCGCCTCTACCCGCTTCCGACGAACGAGACGTTCCACGCCATCGCCCGCTACGGTCAGGCCGAGCTGAGATGGGTGCAAGAAGAGCCGGCCAACCAAGGTGCTTGGCCATTCATGGGTCTCGCGCTCACCCAGGTGCTCGGTCAGCCGGTCACACCCATCACACGATCGGCGAGCTCGGCGCCCGCGACCGGTTCAGCGCACTCGCACGAGCGCGAGCAGCGGGCCCTGGTCGAGGCGGCATTCTCGTAGGCATGTACTTCACCGATCGTGGGCTGGAAGAGCTGCAGGCACGCCGCGGCGCCGAGCAGGTCTCACTCGCATGGCTGGCCGAACAGCTCCAAGTGTTCGTCGACCTGAACCCCGAGTTCGAAACTCCGATGGAGCGATTCGCCACCTGGCTGGCCCGCCTGGACGACGCCGAAGACAACGACGACGCCGAATACTGACCCACCCCTGCGGGTGCAACGATGCGTTCCCTCCATATGACGGAGGTTTTGGCGACTCATTCGAGGGCACCCTGAGGTAGACCCCTGTCGTGTTAGAAGGGAGATCCTCCGGTAGAGTTCAGTCTTTACAGGAGAATCATCTGTCTCGGTGATAAATCCAGGACATTCTGTCGTCACGACCTTGGAGGAGCCGTGAACGTCTCGCGCCCTGCTGCCGTCCGAGTGCTCGTGGACGAGGCACATCAGCAAGCATGGGCGACGCGGCCTCAGCTGGCTGCGCAGATGCAGCCCGCGCACCCCGCGGACAGCTCTTACGCCAAGGCGGCCGCGCTGCTGCGACGCCACGACTTCCTGGTTGAGCCGCTGACCGACGGCCCCCTCACGGCGGAGGCGCTCGCCGACGTCGCGGTCCTTGTCCTCCCTCACGCCAGCTCGCCCAAGTACGAGGCGACCACTGGGGTTGGATCGGCGCGGTACGACGCGGAGGAGATCGAGGCCATCACCACCTTCGTCGCCTCAGGCGGCGGGCTTGTGGTGCTCGCAGAGTCCGAACAGGACAAGTACGACTCGAGCCTTGGCGCGATCACCGAGCTCTTCGGCATCACGGTCGAGCACTGCCTCGTGCAGGACTACCAGCATCACCACCAAGCACCTAGCTGGGTCAATGCCGATCTGGCGGTAACAAGCCCGCTGCTCTCCGGCGTTGACCAGGCCGTCTTCTACCGAACCGGCACCCTCACGGCTGACGCCAATGCCACGGTGCTTGCACGCTCGAGCGCGGACGCCGCACCGGCCTCCGCGGGCCTGCTGGCATCGACCAACTTCGGCAGGGGACGCGTTGTCGTTTCAGCCGACTCTGACCTCTTCGGTGACGACTGCATCGACTCGTTCGGGCACTCGCAGCTCTGGCTCAACATCGCGTACTGGACGGCGCTGCACACGTTCGCCGCACAGGTGGATCACCCGACCTCAGCAGCGGCGTCCGACCCGCACTGGGCAAACCTCAAGGCCGGTACGGAAGAACTCCGCTCATTGCAGGGACCCGACGCCACGATCGATCTCAGCGAAATCGCCATCGAAGACGTTCGTGCGTGCGCGGCCCGGATCGAGACGGCACTGCAGGGCCTCAGTCCCCACTTCCCGCACCAGGCTGACTACCTCGCTCAGGCTGTCGCCGATCTTGACGCCTGGATCGACGGGGGCTGCCGTAAGCCTGATTTTGGTTCGTCGCTTCGGCTCTTCCGCCCTGAGCTGCACCGCGCGGACGGCGTCGAGCATCTGGTGTTCTTCCCGATGTACACGCCGAATGGCTCGTTGGACGTGCGCTTCGAAGCGCTGATCGTCCACGTTCCTTGGCCGACGTGGATCGCCGACCTGGAACGTGAGCGGTTTCGGAACGACAAGTTCGTGCCGGTACACCTCGTCGACAACACCGCTGGCTACGACAGCGAATGTGCTGTTCTGTTTCCCGAGACTGTCAGCGTCGTAGGGGACGCCGCGAACACATTCGGTGGGATCTTCTGCGATCGCGAGGCGGCGCGCTATCAGCGCGTCGTCGGCGAAGCGGTGACCATCACAAACCTAGAACTCCCTCCCAACGTGACCGCGATGCTCGCCAGTGAGCCCATGACTCGCGACATGTTCGAGCTCTGGGACCTGATCCACGACCGGGCACATAGCCACGGCGAGCTCCCGTTCGACCCGTTCATGATCCGGCAACGCCTACCGTTCTGGATGTACTCGCTCGAGGAGCTGCGGTGCGACCTCACGGCCTTCCATCAGGCTGGCGAGCTGGCAGAACAGTTCCCGTTCGCGTTGAACGTGCAGTACGGCGTCCTCTTTGACCGTCTGTTCCGCTTCCCACTCACCGGCGGCCGGGTCCGCAACTACGACGGCCTCGCCGGCCAGCTCCTCTTCGGCTACTTACACCGGACGGGTGTGCTCACTTGGCGCGACAACAAGCTCTCGATCGACTGGGAGCGTCTGTCGGACGCCGTCAACGACCTCCGCATTGAGATCGAAGGGCTCTATCGAGACGGCATCAGCAGCTCGAAGGTTCGCTATTGGATCGCCGCCCACGATCTCGTTAGCAGATACGTGCAGCCAAACCTGGCGTCCGAATGGACACCAGAGGCGCGAGCTGGGAGGGACGAAAGCGACCACAAGGCCTGGGTCAGCTTGGTAAATCCCGACGAGTTTCCGCTCAGCATGTTCTACCAGTCGCTGGCTACCAGGCTGCTTCCGGCGATCAAGGGCGATCGTAGGCTAGCGGCGTGACATCACTTTCTGGACGCCGAATCCTCATAACGGGGGCGGCTGGCTCCTTGGGTCCGAGCGTCGTCAGCGCGGCGCGCGATGCTGGTGCTCAGCTGGTGCTCGTGGACAGGGCGCAGGATCGTCTCGACGCATTGAAAGAGCCGTTCGGGGACGCAGTCGAGTCGACGCACGTCGTCGACCTCCTCGACGCCGGCGCTGTCGAGCAGTTCGCCGCCTCGATCACGGCCGATGCTTCGCTCGACGGTGTTTGGCACCTCGTCGGTGGCTGGCGTGGCGGTACACCGTTCGCAGAGCAGCCGCTCGAAGACTGGGACTGGCTGCACGATGTTCTTGTGCGGACGACGGTTCACGTGGCGCGCTCGTTCGCCGAACCGTTGAAGTCATCCACGCAGGGTCGCTTCGCGATCATCTCTGCGAAGGAAGCGCAAGCACCGACCAGCAAGAATGCGGCGTATGCAACAGCAAAGGCGGCGTCTGAAGCGCTGGTGATCGCCCTGGCCAACGACTTCAAAGGCACCACGGCAACAGCGAATATCGTTGTCGTTCCCGCCATCCTCACCCCCGCAATGCGCGAGAAGGAGCCCGAGAAGGACTGGGGCGCCTTTGTTCCGGCCGAGCAGATTGCCGACGCGCTCGTGTACCTGTCGTCTTCTGCTGGCGCCAAGATGAACGGGCAGCGCATCCGCCTGTACTCCGGAGGACCCTCATGAGCCATCGCGGTTTCGCCAGCGACAACTATGCGGGCGTTCACCCTGACGTTCTCGCCAAGCTCGCTGAAGTCAACGTGGGACACATGGTTTCGTATGGCGATGACCCGATCACCTCGCAGGCTGTAGAAAAGTTCCGCGAGTTGCTGGGTGACCAAGTCGAGGTCTTCTTCGTCTTCAACGGCACTGGTGCCAATGTCACGTCGTTGCAGTCTCTGCTACGTCCATGGCAGAACGTCATCTGCAGCTACAACGCCCACATCAACTGGGACGAAGCCGGCGCTCCCGAGCGGATCCTTGGCAGCAAGCTCGTCGATGTACGTACCCCTGATGGCAAGCTAACGCCTGACTTGATCCGAGAGAACTTCATTGGACGCGGCGACGTGCACCACGTGCAGCCGACCGTCGTGTCGATCACCCAATCGACCGAGCTCGGCACCCTGTATTCACTTCAGGAGGTCCGGGCAATCGCGGACACGACGCACGAGCTGGGCATGTACCTGCACATGGATGGCGCGCGCATCTGCAATGCCGCTGCCGCACTCGGCAGCGAGCTTCGCGCGACGACGGCCGACGCTGGTGTCGACGTCTTGTCGTTCGGCGGCACCAAGAATGGGCTGATGGGCGGGGAAGCGGTTGTGATGTTCACCCCAGAATTAGCGGTGAACACGCCATTCATTCGCAAAC
>JBJMHG010000003.1:0-8052 GCA_045807485.1 Actinomycetes bacterium | reverse complement strand
CAGGAATCGTCCACGAGACTCGCGGGAATCGTTCCCGCAACAAGCGCGCGCAGTCACCGTCGTCGATCGAGCCCGGATCGAGCTGGCGATCAAGCCAGGCTCGTCGTCCCTGCGAGCGGAGTTGTGACACCGTCGACGGTGTCGGGCCAAAGGTCGCTCGTCGCAGCAAGTGCAGGTCTTGGTCGGGCGCCACGAAGGCCGACCCATCTCCTGCCCCAGCCGCCGAGGCGATCGACCTGCCGGAGGCTGAGAAGGCCAGCCCGCCCGCCCCGGCCGCGGCAAGCCCCAGAACATTGCGGCGGGTCAGCGTCGTCATGGTCTGATGTCGTCGCCGCGACCCCAGCGTCTTGACGAAACGTTACGAGTGTCACCCGTTTGGGCTCGTGCATGTGGGCTAGTACCGCGGTCTAAAGGAGTGGCATGACCGCGATCGAGGGCAGATATCCACGACGGGTCGACACGCTGCCGCCCGGCACAGCCAGCCGCACCCAGGTGTCGGTCGCGTAGGCAACGGCAACCCCGTCACCAGGACCCATCAGACCCAGCGACTCCGCGGCGTGTCCGCATCGCACTGGCACCTCAGCAAGGCAAGGCCGCTCCCAGACATCCTGCGCAATCCGCTCGAGTTCAGCTCTCTCGTCGACGCCGGCAGCTCGCTCCCGAAAGAATTGCTTGGCACTGCCAACTGCGGCGCGGACGCCGGCGACGTCACCGCGTAGACGCTCCTCCCAGCCGACACGGGGCGGCAACAGCCCGACCCAAGTGGGACCACTCAGCTGAGGTGGCAGCTCAAGTGGTCCAGAGCTGGTGAGCTGCTGGCTCAACCGCTGCGCAGACACGGTGACGTCGAGGTCTGCGTCGAACGCCAAGGAGGCTGCGCGCAGCGCCACGACCTCGAACGGAGGACCCGACCAGACACCCAGAGTCGATCCTCGCGCCTGCAGCCGCACCACGGCGCGGTTGTCGAGGGCGACTGTGCGCTCGAGGTACTGGACGAGGGCGCGACGTTCGGCGTCCGACGTGAGCTCGATGGCGGTCACGGTGACTCGAGATAGGGCTCGAGCGCGACGCGTTCTTCGCTCGACAGTCTGCGCGGGCGCCCAGCCTCGACGTCGTAAGGGACGAGCACGGTGCTGGCCTTGGCGTAGACCGGACCGTCCACGTCCAGCACTTCGTAGTGCAAGGTGAACGAGGAGGTCCCGAGCTTCGACACCCAGATGTCGATCGACACCGGCTCCGGGCGAAACACCAACGGCGCGGTGTAGTCGATCTCGTGGCGTGCCACGACGATGCCGGACGAGAGTCGCTCGCGGGCGACGGCCTCTCCCGCCGTGACGAAGAGCAGGTCGACCCGCGCCTCTTCCAGGTAGGTGAAGAACGCGGTGTTGTTGACGTGCCCGAAGGCGTCCATGTCAGACCACCGCAACGTGCAGCGGAAGCGGTGTCGCGCCATGCTCAGCCGCGAGTGAGCTTGCGATAGGTCGTACGGTGCGGCCGAGCGGCTTCGACGCCGAGTCGGTCGAGCTTGTTCTTTTCGTACGAGTCGAAGTTGCCCTCGAACCAGAACCACTGCGAATCGCCTTCGTAGGCGAGGATGTGCGTCGCCACCCGGTCCAGGAACCAACGGTCGTGTGACGTGATGACGGCACATCCCGGAAACTCCAACAGGGCGTTCTCGAGGCTGGCGAGGGTCTCAACGTCCAGGTCGTTGGTCGGCTCGTCGAGCAGCAACACGTTTCCGCCGAGCTTCAACGTCAGAGCCAGGTTGAGGCGGTTCCGCTCCCCACCCGAGAGCACCTTCGCTGGCTTCTGCTGGTCGGGGCCCTTGAAGCCGAAAGCGGCGACGTACGCACGCGAAGGCATCTCGACGTTGCCGACCTTGATCCAGTCGAGCCCATCCGACACCACTTCGAACAGCGTCTTGTCGCCTCCAAGCCCCTCGCGGCCCTGGTCGACGTACGAGATCTTGACCGTCTCACCGACCTTGATGTCTCCGCTGTCCGGCTTCTCATCGCCGACGATCATGCGGAACAGAGTGGTCTTGCCGACGCCGTTTGGACCGATGACTCCGACGATGCCGTTGCGGGGCAACGAGAACGACAAATCGTCGATGAGCAGCCTGTCGTCGAAACCCTTGCTCAGATTGACCGCCTCGATCACGGTGCCACCAAGACGCGGCCCCGGCGGAATCTGGATCTCTTCGAAGTCGAGCTTGCGGTGCTTGTCGGCTTCGGTGGCCATTTCTTCGTAGCGCTGCAGACGTGCGCGGCTCTTCGTCTGGCGGGCCTTTGCATTCGATCGGACCCACTCAAGCTCGTCCTGCAACCTCTTCTTGCGCTTGGCGTCCTTCTGTCCTTCTACCTTCAGCCGTGAGGCCTTGGCCTCCAGATACGTGGAGTAGTTGCCCTCGTATGGATAAGCGCGGCCACGGTCGAGCTCCAGAATCCACTCTGCGACGTTGTCGAGGAAGTACCTGTCGTGGGTGACGGCGACGACGGTTCCGGGGTACTTCTCTAGATGCTGTTCGAGCCACAACACGCTCTCGGCATCCAGGTGGTTGGTCGGCTCGTCCAGAAGCAAGAGGTTAGGCTGTTGCAGCAACAGCTTGCAGAGCGCCACACGGCGGCGCTCTCCCCCGGAGAGGACGTTAACGTCCGCGTCCGGTGGCGGGCATCGCAATGCGTCCATGGCCTGCTCGAGCTGGCTGTCCAGATCCCAGGCGTTGCGGTGGTCGAGGTGCTCTTGCAACGTTCCCATCTCTGACATCAGTGCGTCGAAGTCGGCGTCAGGCTCGGCCATCTGCTGAGAGATCTCGTTGAAGCGGTCGAGCATGCCCTTGGTCTCGGCCACGCCGTCTTGGACGTTCTCGAGAACGTTCTTGCTGCCGTCGAGCTCTGGCTCCTGCAGGAGGATTCCGACCGTGTACCCGGGGCTGAGCATTGCCTCACCGTTGGACGGATGATCGAGTCCGGCCATGATCTTGAGCACGCTCGACTTGCCGGCACCGTTGGGTCCGACGACGCCGATCTTGGCGCCCGGATAGAAAGCAAGGGTCACGTCGTCAAGGATCACTTTGTCGCCGTGCGCCTTGCGCGCCTTCGACATGACGTAGATGAACTCAGCCATGAACGCAGCCTAACGAGCCGGCATTCGCGCCACATTGTTGGTCGCCGCTCAGCCCACCCTCGATGTGTCAAGCAACGTCTGTCACCGGAGGAGACTCGGGTTCGACGGGTGGCGGAGCCTGCTGTGGCCGAGGGGGACGCGTGAAGGACGCCTCACCCATCGCCAAGTCATGTCCGACCGAGGTAGCAACGACCTCAAGACCCTCGCGCGGCCCGTTGTCGGTCTCGTACTTCGTCACTCTCAGACGACCTCTCACGATGACCGGCTGCCCCTTGCGGACCGACTTCGACACGTGGCTGGCCAACCGCCTCCAGCACACGACGTCCATCCAGACCGTCTCCCGAGCGATCCATTCACTCCGCTCGCGGTCGAAATAGCGCTCAGCGGTGGCAAGTCGGAACTTCGCTCTGGTGCTTCGCTCGCCTTCGAACACTTTGACATCGCTGCCCACCGTGCCGTTGACCGTCACAAAGATCTCATTCATGGCGCCTCCTCGACGTCCGACAAGGTCGCTCACACTGGTCGAGTCGGTGACCGTCGTCGTGCCGACACTCAGCCCATGTGGATGGCCCGGTTCCTCGGTAGGAGGCTGTGTGCGAAAGTCACACCAGTCGAACCGATGGCGCTTCAACCGCACTACCGTTATGGAGTGCCCAAACTGAGTGCCGGTCTGCTTCCCTTTCGTCGATCAGCCGGGGAGCTCGAAGTCTTTCTGGTCCACCCGGGCGGACCGTTTTGGGCGCACAAGGATGCCGGAGCCTGGTCCGTGGCCAAAGGTGAGTACGAGCCAAACGATGACCCTCTGGCAACAGCGCAGCGGGAGTTCACTGAAGAGGTCGGGATCCCCGCACCAACCGGTGAGGTCGAACCACTCGGCGAGATCAAGCAGCCCAGCGGAAAACGCATCACCGTGTTCGCCGTCGAGGCGGACTTCGAAGTGGACGAGGTCAGCAGCAACACGTTCACGCTCGAGTGGCCCCGAGGCTCTGGCCAGCAGCAGGAGTTCCCAGAGGTGGACGCCGCCCGGTGGATGACGCTGGCGGACGCCCGGCGCGCACTCATTGCAGGGCAGCACGGGTTTCTAGATCGGCTTGAGGCGGCCGCTGATGGGGTCGGGTCGGACTAGACCACACGTGCGACGGCATACGCTCGCAGTAGCTGGCTAGTTTCAGTCGTCGAGACCATGGAGGCGTTGTGGAGCTGCTGCTCATCGGGCTGGGGCGCATGGGCGGAAACATGGTGCGTCGCCTGGCCAAGGACGGTCACCACGTTTGGGCTGTCGATCCACAGGCTGAGGCAAGAGCAGCGCTCGCTGACCAGCCTGGTGTGACCCCGATGGCCACACTCACTGAGGCGGTCGGTCAGCTCCCCTCCCCTCGAGTGGTCTGGCTGATGTTGCCGGCGGGACAGGTGACACAGTCGGTGACCGAGGAGCTCGCTGAGCTGCTCGCCGTGGGCGACCTGGTCGTCGACGGAGGCAACGCTGACTACCGCGACTCCCAAAGCCGCGCCGAACTGCTGCGGGGCAGAGGGCTCGGCTTCGTCGATGTTGGCGTGTCCGGTGGTGTGTGGGGTTTGACCGAGGGGTACGGCCTCATGGCGGGCGGCGCGGCGTCCGACATCGAGCTGCTATCTCCCGTGTTGCGCTCCCTTGCGCCATCTCCTGACAAGGGGTGGATCCACGCCGGACCCGTTGGCGCCGGCCATTTCACCAAGATGGTGCACAACGGCATCGAGTACGGCGTCATGGAGGCGCTCGCAGAGGGGTTTGCGCTCCTTTACGCTCGCGACGATCTGGTCACCGATGTCCCCGGCGTCGCGGAGGCGTGGCGGTATGGCACCGTCATCAGATCGTGGCTGCTCGACTTGACCGCCTCGGTGCTCTCGAGCGATGGCGACCTGTCAGATGTGGCGCCAGAGGTAGCTGACTCAGGTGAGGGTAGGTGGACTGTCCGAGAGGCGATTGACCTCGGCGTACCTGCACCGGTCATCACGTCAGCACTGATGCAGCGGTTCGCAAGCCAAGGCAATGGCGATTACGCCAACAAACTCTTGGCGCTGATGCGCAACGCCTTCGGGGGGCACGCGGTACAACACGATGTGGGCCGGTCTGACGGCGCATGAGCGCGTCCGCTCTAAGAAGGAATGAGCTCGGCCGCGTCGGCGTCCACGAACAGTGTGGCGGTAGCGCGGTTGAGGACCAGTGCAGAAGGAGCCCGTGAGTCGCCAGTCGTCAGGTCACGTAAGGCTCGGGCCTTCGCTGATCCCCTCACCAACCACGCTTGGTGTCGAGCATTCACCAGCGCAGGAACGGTGAGCGTCAGTCTTCGGTGTCCCTGATAGGGGGCCACCCAACAGACGTCTCGGTCCACAACATCAAGTGCTGCATCGCCGGGAACGAGGGACGCGGTGTGACCGTCAGTGCCAAGACCGAGGTGAACCACATCGAGTTGCAGTGGAGAGCCAACGACGGTGTGCAGCAGGTCTGAGTATCGATGATCAGCGTCATTCGCTTCGACAGGCATCGGGTATCGGTTGCCTTCGGGCACGCGGTCGACCAGCGGTTGCAGCATCGACCAGTTGCGCGCGGCGTCGTCGAGAGACACGGCCCGTTCATCGACTTGAAAGATGTGGACAGATGGCCAGGCGATCTCGTGGTTGGCGAGCTTGCCGACCATGTCGGCGGGAGTCTTTCCACCACTTAACGCCAGCGAAGCGGTCCCTCGCACTGCAACGGCTTCGGCGAGCAGGGACGCGATGGTGTCCGCCGCCACCCCGGCGGCTTCAGCGTCTGAGGGGCTGACCACCAGGCGCATGACGCTTACCGAGGACCAGGTTCGTGCCAGCCGCCCACCTGTGCTGCCAAGGCGTCGCCGGCAGCTGGTCCCCAGGTTCCTTGTCGATACAGCTCAGGCGGTTCATCGCTGCGACCGTAGAGCAGGCTGTCGACGATTCCCCAAGCCGCGGCAACCGAGTCGGACCGGGCGAACAAGGTGAGGTCACCGTCGACCGCATCGTCGATCAGCCGCTCGTACGCCGTCATGGCGCCCACTTCGTCGTCGCACATGTAGAGCTCGACGTTGCGGCCAACCTGTTCGTCACCGGGGCGCTTACTTCGGACGCCCAAGGCGATCGACACCCGGTCTGGGCCCAGCCGAAAGCGAATATTGTTGCTGTCGCGGGGCAGCGTCTCGTCGAACAGCAGCTGAGGTGGCCGATGGAAGGTCGCCAATACCTCAGTGGCGGTAACCGGAAGGTGCTTGCCCGCTCGGATCAAGATGGGAACGCCACTCCAACGCCACGAGTCGATGAACAGTCGAAGGGCGGCATACGTCTCGGTGGTCGAGTCCGGTTTGACGCCCGGCTCTTCGGTGTAGCCGACGTACTGACCCCGCACCAGGTCCTCTCGGCGAGGCTGACGGATGGCGTGCAGCACTTTCACTCGCTCATCGCGCACCGGCCCGGGTTCCATGCTGACGGGAGGCTCCATGCTGAGCAGCGAGACCACCTGAAGCAGGTGATTCTGGACGACATCGCGGACAGCGCCGAGCTCTTCGTAGAGCGCACCACGACCATCGACGCCGAAATCTTCCGCCATGGTGATCTGCACGCTCGAGACGTGGTCGCGATTCCACAGTGGTTCTAGGAACGAGTTGGCGAAACGGAAGTACAGCAGGTTCTGCACCGACTCTTTGCCGAGGTAGTGGTCGATACGGAAAACGTCTTCCTCACCGAACGCCGACTGGAGCGTGTCGTCGAGCTCGCGCATGGACGCAAGGTTGCGACCGAACGGTTTCTCGACAACAACCCGGCCACGCGACGCCAACCCTGCCTTCTCCAGCTGCTGCACGACCACCTCGAAAAGGCTGGGCGGGATGGCGAGATAGAACAGCGGCCTCTTGCGATCGCTCAACGCCTCACTAAGTCGGGCAAAGGTTTCTGGGTCGTTGTAGTCGCCGGGGATGAAGGAAAGCTTGTTCTCGAGCTCGTCGACCGCCCCATGGTCCATGGCCTTGCCGTAGTCGGTGATGCTGCTTCTGATGTGCTCGCGCAGCCACTGCTCGCTGCGGTCACCTCGCGCGACGCCGACGACTGGCATGGTCAGGCGTCCCCGATGAGCTAGGTCGTGGAGTGCAGGGAAGATCTTCTTGTACGCCAAGTCGCCGGTGATGCCGAAGACGACGATCGCATCGGACGCATCCCGCGGACGTTGAGGTGCAGCCGCCTCAGCCATCGATCGCCTCCCTGCAGTCATTGCACGCTATCTGGCCCATGCCACCACCGCATCGCGTCAGGCTGGCACCGCTGTCGGATCCGATGTGTCAACCACGCTGGGCCGCATAGCGGCCCAAACGGCTCAAGGTAGCGCCTGATCGCGATTGCGCGGGCCGCACCCTCCCCCGCTGCTGATGCCGCCTGCTTGGTACGCCGGCGCGAGCAGATGCAGGATGGCCGTGACGAGCGCAGACAACACACGAGATCGCGGTCCGAAAGGCGGTTTGTGAGATCAACCATCTTCCCAATATGCGTTACAGGAACCCGATATGCCTTTGTGCAGACTATGTATTGTTTGGTGGACGTCTCCATGGGACCCAGTCCCCAAAGGGTTGAGTGCTAGGCGTGCTCTGGTCGGCTTGATCACTGCTCGGGAGCAACATGACCAATCACTCCACGCCAAAGGGTGCTGACAGCTCAAGCCACGACACCATCATCATCGGTGCCGGTCAGGCGGGTTTGGCTTTGGGCTACTTCCTTCAGCGGCAGGCGCGCGACTACCTCGTTCTCGAGGCCGCTGCCGTCCCTGGTGCCGCTTGGCTGGATCGGTGGGACTCACTGAAGCTGTTTACACCAGCGCGGTTTAGTGGCCTTCCGGGCGTTGCCTTCCCTGGGGACCCAGATGGACACCCGTCGCGTGATGAAGTGGCG
>JBJMHG010000002.1:0-4899 GCA_045807485.1 Actinomycetes bacterium | reverse complement strand
GTCAGCGTCGAGAACTTGTAGTTGATCTCGGCTTGCCCCCCCGTACCCACCTCATGGTGTGCCCGCTCTACTTCGAGTCCGGCGTCCTGCAGAGCCAAGGTCATTTCGTCGCGGAGGTCGGCGAAGTGATCGACGGGTGGCACGGGGAAGTAGCCACCCTTGTAACGCGTCTTGTAGCCGCGGTTGCCGCCATCCTCTTGCCGTGCGGAGTTCCAGGCACCCTCGACCGAGTCGACGAAGTAGGACGCCGTGTTCTGCTTGGTCTCGAACCGAACCTCGTCGAAGACGTAGAACTCTGCCTCGGCGCCGAAGTAGACGGTGTCGGCGATGCCGGTGCTCTTGAGGTACTCCTCGGCCTTCGCTGCGATGTTGCGAGGGTCGCGGCTGTACGGCTCGTCTGTGAAGGGGTCCCGGATCGAGAAGTTCATGACCAGCGTCTTCTCCGACCGGAACGGGTCGAGATACGCGGTCTTGGGGTCGGGAATCAGCTTCATGTCCGACTCGTGGATCGCCTGGAACCCGCGGATCGACGAGCCGTCGAACATCAGCCCTTCGTCGAAGGCTGCTCTGTCAAAGCTGGACGCCGGGACGTTGAAGTGCTGCATGATCCCGGGAAGGTCGCAGAACCGCACATCTACGAACTTGACGTCGTTGCTTTTGATGTAGCTGAGGACTTCATCACTGCTCGTGAACAACTGGCCTCCAGGTGAGGGCCGACTCGCTTCCCCACGAGTCGGGGCCGGGCGGGATGCGTGCGACGTTATGGGTCAGGGATTTCCCGGCAGTGTCCCTTATGTTTCACCGGCGTTACCTGGCGTGAACTAAGTCTCGAGATCGTCCCGGACGGCGTCCCCGAGCCGGTGCCCGTACCGTGGTCGCGTGGACCGCAAAGACATAGGTGCTTGGCTCTCGGGCCCCAGGATTGACACGGGTCTGGACGGTCCCAGCAACTTTCCTGGCGAACGGTTGGGACTTCCTCAGACTGGCCGCGGATCTGTGACTCCCTGGGGACGCCGATTCGGCGCACTGTTCATCGATTGGCTGATCGTCCTCGGCGTGTCGCTTGCGCTTGTGGGTGCGCCGGAGCCGGGCGACGACACCTTCGGCTGGACGACCCTGGGCGTTCTCGTAGTCATGTATGTCGTGTTGCTCATGACCGCCGGCGCCACGATCGGAATGTGGCTGACGGGTCTCGCTGTGGTGCCGGTCGGTGCACAGCGGTTCTCGTTCCTGCGCATTGTTGGGCGAAGCGTGCTGCTCGCCATGGTGATTCCGGCGGTTGTCTACGATCGCGACCGGCGCGGACTTCACGACAAGGTCGGTGCGACGATCGTCGTTCGGTCGCGCTGAACTAGGGCTCCGCTCCCTGTTGCGGCGCCAGCCGGATCAGGTACGTGACCGTCGGCCGCATGCCCCGGCGCAGGTAGAAGTCCCGAATACGGTCGTTGCCCTCCATGACGGCGGTCATGATGTCTCGAGCTCCGCGGCGTCCCAGCTCGGCCTCGGCGGCGTCCATGAGAGCAGTCCCGACTCCGTTTCCGCGCGCCTCCGGGGTGAGCACGAGCGTCTCAATCTCGCCCAGCCAGTCCCCGGTGTCCCAGGTGTCATCCGGTCCTTCGCGCAGGTGGCATAAGGCATATCCGACCGGCTCTCCGTCGCGCTCGGCCAAGATGACGAAGGTGCCCGGCTCAGCAAACAGCGACTCGTACAGCTTGCGTCGGCGTGGCCACGACTGCGACCGATCGATGGATCTGATTCCCGCGTTGCCGGTCGAGGCGTGATGGTCAAAGAGGTGAAGCCACAACGGCTCGAGCACGTCGATGCAATCCGCTCCGCGGACAGTAAAGGTGATGCCCGCGTGTGAGCCGACCTGCTGACCGTCAGGCGTTGGTGACATGGCGAGAGGCTCGGCTCAGCCGCGCATGCTCCTGGCCTGTTTGGCGCTCTTGGGCATCGGCCCCTTCGGAATGGGCATCGCGCCCTGTGCAGCGCCGAGCGCCTTCAGGCGATGGTTCAGCTCGTTGACCTGGCCAGCGGTGATCGACTTCGGCAGCTTGGTCACGGTCTTCGGCAGCTTTCGCAGCGGAACTTCACCGTCACCGTTGCCTGAGTAGATCTCGTGGATGGATACGTCAGGCGCCACCCGCGCAACCTTCTTGTGCTCGGACAGCATCAAACCCTTAACGCGGTGGTGATTACCTTCACCGACGAGTACCACCCCCGACCGCCCGACCACTCGGTGCAGAAGGTCCTGTTGCTTCGTGAAGCCGACAGCCGGCGTGATCGTCCATCCTCGGCGCAACATGTTGAGCGCCGCTGCCGCGCCGCCAGGCTGACCTTCGATCTGTGCGTAGACCGCACGTTCGGCTCGCCGCCCGAAGATCCAGGTGGCCAGCACCAGACCGATCATGAAGCCGAGCGAGCCAAGCAGGATCGGCTGGCCAATCGCCAGACCGACGCCGAGCAGGATCAGGAAAGGCGCAAAGAAGCAGCCGAGCAGGATCCACGGGATGGCCGGGTCCTGCTTCCTGGTGATCGAGTAGGTCTGCTTGATCTGGGCGATTCGACCGGGCTGCTTAGGCTCGGCGGACTCGCCTTCCTGCTTCTTCCGGCGGAGGAGGGACATAGTCGAAAGACTACGGCGCCAGGTGGCGGGGGGTCACAGACCCTGGCCGGTGGCCAGCGGCACCTGGCCATGGACACCCTGACGTGCCGCGATCGCGTCGCGGTAGAGGCGTCCGGCCCGATAGGACGAACGGACCAGCGGTCCGCTCATGACTGCGACAATCCCGCGGTCAAGGGCGACCTCACCGAGCTCGTCGAACTCTTCGGGGGTGACCCAGCGCTCGACCGGGTGGTGCCGTTCGCTCGGCCGAAGGTACTGCGTGATCGTGAGCAGCTCGCAGCCCGCGGCCACGAGCTGGTCGATCGTGTCGACCACTTCGTCTGACTCTTCCCCGAGCCCGAGAATGAGGTTCGACTTTGTGACCAGTCCCGCGTCGCGGGCCGCCGTCAGCACATCCAGCGAGCGCTGGAAGCGGAATCCGGGCCGAATCCTGCGGAATACGCTGGGCACGGTCTCGATGTTGTGAGCGAGCACCTCTGGCGCCGCGTCGAACACCTGGCTCAGCAACGCGGTGTCGCCGGAGAAGTCGGGAATCAGCAACTCGACGCCGGTGCCGCGATTCAGCTCGTGGATCTGGCGGACAGTTTCGGCGTAGAGCCATGCGCCCTGGTCGTCGAGGTCATCGCGAGCCACGCCCGTGACCGTCGCGTAGCGCAACTGCATCGTGCGGACGCTCTCGGCGACGCGTCGAGGCTCTGCAACGTCGAGCGGCGCAGGCTTGCCGGTGTCGATCTGGCAGAAGTCGCACCGACGGGTGCACTGGTCTCCGCCGATCAGGAAAGTGGCTTCGCGGTCTTCCCAGCACTCGAAGATGTTGGGGCATCCGGCCTCTTGGCACACCGTGTGCAGACCCTCGTCCTGCACGAGCTTCTTGATCTGTTGGTACTCCGGTCCGGTCCGTAGCTTGGTCTTGATCCACGGCGGCTTGCGCTCGATGGGGGTCTGCGCATTGCGCGCTTCCAACCGGAGCAGCTTCCGTCCCTCGGGTGCGACGGTCATACCGTCACCGCCGTTTGCGCGAGCAACGTCGGAAGATGCTCCTCGAGAACGGGCAGAACCTCGCTAATGGTGACCGGAGTCAAGCCACGGCGTTGCCGTTCGATCGACAGAGTCGTGACCTCGGCGTCCGTGATGCCGCAGGGGACGATGACGTGGTAGGCGTCCAGACTGTTGTCGACGTTGAGCGAGAAGCCGTGCATCGTGGCCCCACGAGCAACTCGGACGCCGATCGCCGCTACCTTGCGGTCGGTGCCGTGCTGATCTGCGCTCACCCACACGCCGCTGCGTCCGTCGATGCGGACGGTTGCGATCCCGAAGTCGATGCACACGTCGATCAACATCTGCTCGACGCGCCGCACGTAGGCCACCACATCGATCGGGTCGGGAAGGCGGACGATCGGGTAGCCCACGATCTGGCCCGGACCGTGCCAGGTGATCCGCCCACCTCGATCTACGTCGACCACCGGGGTGCCGTCGGTCGGGCGCTCCCATGAGTTGGTGCGCTTGCCCGCTGTGTACACCGCCTCGTGCTCGAGCAGCAGCGCCGTGTCTGCGGACGCCCCCGCGACCACGCTGTCATGGGTCTGACGCTGCAGCTGCCAGGCGTCGTGATAGCCGACTAGGCCGTCTCCCACCGGGGGAGCGAACCCCACTCTCACGACGTCAAGGGACATGTCACAAGCCTACGTCGTGCCCTGCGCACGTGCCGGAGGCCGGATGAGTGGTCCGCGGCCGGCTGACACGCCCCCGGGTGCTGCATTGATCGTTCTGCCCTAGATTGCGAGCGGCCAATTTGAGACTGGGGAGACATCTGTGACTGAGCCGGGCTCCACCGACCACGTCATGCGGACCCAGACCCGCCATGCCAGGAGATGGCTCTGGATCGCCATCGTGGTAATCGTCGGATGGTTCGCGATCAGCGGTGTGATCGGACCAGCGGCCGGCAAGCTGTCGAGCGCCCAAGAGAACGACAACGCCACGTTCTTGCCGTCGGACGCCGAGGCCACGAAGGCCATCGACCTGCAGCAGAAGTTCACCGCAGAGTCGACGCTTCCGGTCGTCGTCCTGTTCGTGAGCGGCCAGAGTCTGACCAGCGAACAGCAGGCGGCGGTCCAAACATTCGTCGACGACGTGCCGAATCTCGACGTCGAGACCGGAGACGGAACGACTCAGCCGGTGTCGGACTTCATGGGGTCGGCTCCGGTGATCGCGGCTCCGTCCGAGGATGGCCAGGCCATGCTGGTGACCGTCCAGCTCGCTGAAGACAAGACCAA
>JBJMHG010000001.1:0-13493 GCA_045807485.1 Actinomycetes bacterium | reverse complement strand
AGGATCAGGCGTGGCATGCCCGTTCGACGAAACGAAATCGCTCTTAGTTCCCTCGCCTTCTGCCTTCCGCTCAGTCAGTTGGATACGGCACGCCTGTGTTGGCGTGGCAGTCGTAGCCGTTCGGCACCTTCGCAAGGTACTGCTGGTGGTAGCCCTCGGCGTAGTAGAAGGTCGGCGCCGGAAGGAGCTCGGTCGTAATGGTTCCGAGGCCCACGGCGTCCAGCGCCTTCTGGTACCGCTCGCGTGACTGCTCGGCGGCCTCACGCTGCGCATCGTCTGTCCAGTACAGAGCGGAGCGGTATTGCGAGCCCATGTCATTACCTTGCCGAAATCCCTGCGTGGGGTCGTGCGTCTCCCAGAACACCTTCAACAGGTCGTTGTACGAGATGAGCGCGGGGTCATAGACGACGCGGACCGCCTCGGTGTGACCTGTGAGCCCCGTGCAGGTCTCCTCGTAGGTGGGGTTCGGTGTTGGGCCGCCCTGGTACCCGACGGCTGTGGTGTAGACGCCTGGCAGCTGCCAGAAGCGGCGCTCGGCGCCCCAGAAACACCCCATGCCGAAGAACGCTTCCGCCATGCCCTCGGGTACCGGGCCGGCCAGTGGGGTGCCCAGCACGGCGTGGGTCTCTGGGACGGTGAAGGAGGGTTCAGCCCGGCCAGGAAGGGCCTGGTCAGGGGTGGGGAGTGTGGCAGTGGTGCGTCCGAAGAGCACGGATACCTCCTTTGAGCGGTTGACATTGGCTTAACCACAGGCCTCACCCTGCCGATTCCCACCCCGGGCCATGTCACGTCGTGGCCGTGGCTCCAGCCCGTAGGTCACGGAGGGTGACGAATGAGAAGTATGCGCGTGCCAGCGCTCCTGGTGGGGACCTTGCTGCTCTCCACCGCTGTTGGCATGACCTGGACCGCTACGCGCACCGCCTCGGACGCCGCCACCGCGCAGGACACTGGGCTGAAGACGGCGGCGGCCAACACAGAAGTCATCGTCACCGAGGAGTTTGAGCGCGCCGGCGCAATTGCACTGCTGGCTGCCCAGGACGAGATCTATCAGCAATTCTTCATGGCCCCGGGATCCACCGCCACGAAAGTTGCTCACGACACCGTCGCGCGCCAGGGCATCGATGAGCGGCTGATGTACCAGCAGGGGTTGTTTCCAGGATCAGTCTCGCGCTCCGGCCTCATTGACATGGCCACCGGGCAGGAGGTCGCCGAGGTGGTGAACGGTGCGCCCTCACCGGTCGCAATCCTGGATGCCCACGCAGACAAGCATCTCCCCTTCTTCGCACCGGTGACCTCAATGCCCGCAGGATGGGTGTACCAGTCCACCCCGTACTTCTCGAAGGTGACCGACGAGTGGGTCATCGCAAACGCGACCACTGTGACCGTCGGTGCCAACGAGCGTGCGGTCTTGTACTTCGAGCTGACGATGAACGCCATGCGCTCGAAGTTCCTCGAGCGTGAAGGCAACGCAACGATGCGTGCCGTGAGCGATCACACCGGGTTGACTGTGATCGACAGCCGGATCAGTCAAACCGCTCAAGACACCTTTGGACAGACGGACGACAAGACCTTCACGGGCAACATCCAGGAGTTCGGCAACGAGGGCCTCGTGACTTTGGGCGAGCAACGCGTGGCGTACGTCCGGATGGTGCCTTCGGAGACCCTGCAGATCCGAAATGCCAACAACTGGTTCGTTACGGCGTCCGACACCGCTGTCGTGACGGGTTTCGCGGCCGCTGCGTCCCCCCTCCTGTTCGCGCTGCTTGCATTGGGTATCCCACTCGTGGTGTTCGCCCTGGTCTCATACATACGACTGATCCGCAGGAGTCGTCGACAAGCACAGGAGACGGCCTCCGAACGAGACCACCTCAATGCGCGCCTCGATGACATGTCACAAGCGCTGGATCAAGCTGCCGCGGGCAACCTTGCGGTCAGTCTGCCGGTCGACTTCGACGACGAACGTCTTGCAGCCTTGGCGCAGTCCTTCGACAAGACTCTCGACCGGCTTCGCGGCCTTGTTGCGCAGGCCCAGGGTCACGGCGTCCAGCTGGCACAAGCCGCGGGGCAGCTCCGCGCCACAGCCCAGGAGCAAGCCGGATCGGCCACGGAGCAGTCCGCAGTTGTGACAGAGACGACCGCGACGATCGAGGAACTTGCGGCCACGGCTGCGCAGATCGCCGAAACCGCTGGGTCGGTGGCGAGGTTCGCTCAGGACACCTTGGCCTTGACCGACGAGGGCCGGGGAGCGGTTGCAGAGTCGGTCGATGCCATGGATCAGATTCGTTCCGTGGTCGATGAGATCTCATCCTCTTCGGCTGGCCTGGGCGACAAAATCAACCAGGTCGGTCACATCCTGTCTCTCATCGATGAGCTGAGTGAACAGACCAACTTGCTCGCGCTCAACGCAGCCATCGAAGCCGCTCGGGCCGGCGAGCACGGTCGCGGCTTCGCCGTGGTTGCCGCCGAGGTACGAAAGCTCGCCGAGCGGGCTCAGGAGTCGACGTCGCAGATCCAGGGCATTGTCACCGAGATCCAGGCGCACACCAGGACGACTGTGACCGCGTCCGAGGAAGGCGCGCGCGCGGCCCAGCGCGGGGCGCAGAAGGCTGTGGGAGCGGTTGCAGCGCTCGACCGGATTGCTTCCATGGTCGACGAAGCGACCGGTGCTGCGGAGGAGATCTCGATCGCCACGCAGCAGCAGCGGTCGGCGTCGGACCAGGTGGTCGTCGCTATGACGCAGGTTTCGGAGGCATCCCGGCAGTACGCAGCAGGGTCGAAGCAGACCGCCGCGGCGTCCGCACAGATCACGACGCTCGCCGCGGCGATGCAGGACAGCATCGCCACATTCGATGTCGGCGAAACAGGACTTGTGTCGTTCCAGGCTGAGCCACTCGGCGAGTTCGGCGAGTCCGAGAATTTCGAGGAATCCGAGGATTCAGAGGATTCCCAGCACGCCCTCTTGTTTGAAGCTGAGGCGGAATGGAGCGATGGGGCACCCGCGCTCGACGAGTTCGAGGGCAGCCGCTTCTTCGATGCTGGGCCACATGATTCGACGGACCCGACGGACCCGACGGACCCGACGGACTCAACGGACTCGCTTGAGCCGTTGGTCGCTGCTGACGTTGATCACAGTGACCACGATGACGATGGATGGCGCCAGGAGGCGAACGAGGAGTCCGGTCTAGGCTCGGAAGTGTGACTTTCGAGTTCGAGACGCTCGCTCTGCACGCGGGTCAAGAGCCAGATCCGCACACCGGCGCGGTCGTCCTACCGATCCACCAGTCGTCGACGTTCAAGCAGGACGGCGTCGGTGGACTTCGGGGCGGCTACGAATACGGCAGATCAGCCAACCCCACACGAACGGCCCTCGAGGAGTGCATCGCGGCACTGGAGGGCGGCGTTCGAGGTCTCGCGTTTGCGTCCGGGCTGGCGGCCGAGGACACCCTGTTGCGTGCGGTCTGTCAGCCTGGCGACCACGTCTTGGTTCCCAACGATGCGTACGGCGGCAGCTACCGACTCTTTGCAGATGTTCTTGGTCGCTGGGGACTCGAGAACAGCTCGGTGGCGCTGTCTGACATAGACGCCGTCCGATCGGCGCTGCGCCCGACCACCAAGGTGATCTGGGTCGAAACTCCCACGAACCCTCTGCTGGGTATCGCGGACATCGCACAGCTCGCTTCAGTAGCGCATGATGCCGAGGCGCTGCTCGTCGTCGATAACACCTTTGCATCGCCCTACCTGCAACAACCACTGGCGCTTGGCGCGGACGTCGTCGTGCACTCCACCACCAAGTACCTCGGGGGACACTCCGACGTCGTTGGCGGTGCTTTGGTGTCTGCTGACGCCGAGCTGGGGGAGCGGCTGGCGTTCCACCAAAACGCCATGGGGGCGGTCGCCGGACCTTTCGACAGCTGGTTGGTGCTGCGGGGTATCAAGACGTTGGCTGTGCGGATGGATCGACACAATGAGAACGCCGAGGCTGTCGCGAACATGTTGGTGGGTCACCCCGCGGTCCGCCAGGTGCTGTACCCCGGGCTCGCCGAGCATCAGGGACACGACATCGCGGCGAAGCAGATGCGTGGCTTCGGCGGCATGATCTCGTTCCGTGCTGCCGGTGGTGAGAGCGCAGCCCTCGACATCGTCAACCGCACCGAAATCTTTACGTTGGCCGAGTCGCTCGGCGGCGTCGAGTCATTGATCGAGCATCCCGGACGCATGACGCACGCCTCAGTCACAGGTAGTCCGCTCGAAGTTCCTGGCGACCTCGTCCGACTCAGCGTCGGTCTCGAGAACGCTCGAGACCTCATCGCCGATCTTCAAACGGCACTGGTCTGACACTAGGCACTGGGCTGACACCGAAACCATCATCGTGACTGCGTCTGGCTCAGATCAAGGATCGGGCGGTCAGCCGCAGCGATTTGTCGTCGTCGACTTCGGCTCTACCTTCACCAAGGTCCTCGAAGTTTCCGCCGACGGCCAACTCGTTGCGACGGGATCTGCCCGCACCACGATCGAGTCGGACGTCATGGACGGCCTCGACGCGGCTCTCACGGACGCCGGCATCGAAATTGCCGGGGACGCCAAGGTGCTTGCTTGCAGCTCGGCGGGCGGTGGTCTTCGCATTGCCGTTGTGGGCTACGAACGTGCCATCACGGCCGAAGCAGGGTTTCGCGTTGGCATGTCGGCGGGCGGACGCGTATGCCATGTGACATCCGGTGAGCTGGACGAGGACGCCCTCAATGGCATCCGCGACGCAGCTCCAGATGTCCTGTTGCTCGTCGGAGGCACAGACGGTGGAAATGCCGAAGTGCTGCTGCACAACGCACGCGCCGTCGCCTCAGCAGATCTGGCGTTGCCGGTGGTACTGGCAGGCAATATCGCGGTCCGCGATCAGGTTCGGCGCATTCTGCGTCGTCGGCACATCTCGTTATCCGAAGCCGACAACGTGCTGCCAAAGATAGGAGTGCTCGACCCACTGTCGGCGCGTACCGCGATCCGGGAGGCCTTCATCAGCCACGTGATCGGTGGAAAGCATCTGTCAACGCGCGTCGACCTGTCGACCTTTGTCGAGGCCGCTACACCAGACGCGGTGCTGGCCGGTGTCGAGCTGCTCGCCGACGGTTTGCCGGCCGAACCCGGTGCCGGTGATGTCGTGGTGGTCGATGTCGGCGGAGCAACCACGGACGTCTACTCGGTCACGTCGCCCGAGCTGGATGACGATCCCTCCGCGCGGGAAGCGGTTGCAATCCTTTGGCGAAGTCGAACAGTCGAGGGCGACTTGGGCGTCCGCTGGAACGCACCTGGCATCGTCGAGGCCGCTCATCGTGAAGGTCTGGTGGACATCTCAGCGCTTCCGGAGATGCAATCAGGGGCGGTTCGACGAAGAGCCGACCCCGGATATCTCCCCGAGTCATCTGAAGATCGCGAAGCCGACCAGCGATTGGCGACCCTCGCTTCCACTGTCGCCCTGCGCAGGCATGCGAAGCCGCACACCGCAGGTGAAGTTCGCTACCCCGGCAAAGACCTCAGTAACGTCTCCTTGATCATCGGATCTGGGGGCGTGCTGAGGCACAGCCGCCCTGAGCGCGCCCTGCAGATCGTGCGCGATGCTGTCGCAGATCCCGCCGGAGGCTGGCGCACGCCAGAACGCGCGGCGTTCGTCGTCGACTCCCAGTACGTCTTGGCCGCAGCCGGTCTGATTGGTCGTCGTGATCCTGCGGCAGCACTTCGACTACTCAAGGATTCGTTGCTCAATCGTTGAAGTCTGGTCGACGACCCGGTCTGTGAAGCGGCGCTAGGCTGCAGCATGAGTGTGTCCACGGGGGCGTCGACGCAGGCGACGACTGCCCTCAGCGCCGTCGACATCGCCGACGGCGTAACGAGCGGTTCGCTGAAGGTTAGAGATGTCCTCGAAAGCTCGCTGACGCGAATTGCTCGCCACGATGCGGTGCTCGCCGCGTTTGCAACGGTTCGTGCGGACGCCGCACGACGTGAAGCGGAAGACGTCCAGCGTCGAGTCTCTGCTGGAGAAGCGCTGCCACTTGCAGGTGTCCCTGTCGCGGTCAAAGACAACGTAGCTGTCGCAGGTGAGGTCATGCGTGGTGGTTCGCGCGCCACCGATCGCGATGCACAGCAAAGCGACCACCCCGTCGTTGCGCGGCTCCGCAACGCAGGTGCCGTTGTCGTTGGTATGACGACGATGCCCGAGGCAGGATTGTGGCTGACCACCGATGGGGAACGAATCACTCGCAACCCGTGGAACCTCGAGTACTCGACCAGTGGGTCGTCTGGTGGCAGTGCGGCAGCTGTTGCGTCCGGAATGGTCCCCATCGCACATGGCAACGACGGTCTGGGCTCGGTGCGGCAGCCTGCTGCCGCGTGCGGTCTGCTCGGCATCAAGCCCAGCCACGGGCTGGTGCCGGCTCAGATCGGCGTCAACGACTGGTACGGCCTGGTCGAGAACGGACCTTTTGCTCGCACCAGCCCAGACCTGGCTCTCATGCTTTCCGTCTTGGCGGGCGACCCCGGCTTGGCGAAGATCCCGCCGCTGCGGCGCTCACTGCGAGTGGCCGTGTCTGCTCGAACCCCGGTGCAAGGCACTCGCACCGACCCCGCTCGCACCAAAGAGCTGTTCGCCGCCGCGGGGTTGTTGGCTGCTCATGGGCACCGGGTCACCCGTGACCAACCGACCTACCCGCAAAGGCTCAGCTACGTCGGCACAATCCGCTGGTTCGCGTCGGCGGCCGACTACGTCGAGACGGTGGCCGAACCTGAGTTGCTCGAGGACCGAACGCTGGGCCACGCGAGCGCTGGGCGACGTGTACGCAGACTCATTCGTCACGAGCAGCTGATCGAATGGCGCTCTCGAATCGAGAGGTTCTTCGAGCGATACGACCTGTTGATGACTCCGGTGACCGCTACGCATCCGCTCCGAGCTGAGCGATGGGGTGAACGAGCCTGGGCTGCCAACGTCCGAGCCAACGTCACAGCCAGTGGCGGGTTCTGTGGCATGTGGAACGTCGCGGGGTATCCAGCACTCACCATCCCGTTCGGAACCGACCCGCTCACCAAGACGCCGGTCGGCGTCCAAATAGCTGCGCCGCATGGTTCTGAGGCCCTGCTGCTGTCGGTGGCGAAGTCCTTCGAGCAGTGGAAGCCATGGCCCGCGACCGCGCCCGGCTGGGACTAGCCCCGGTTGTGACTGGCAGGTTGCTGAGCTATGGCGGCGTACCTGGTGTCGACGAATCAGCTGGCGAGCGCTGGAGCGTTTCGGGGCTCGCCACGGCGGTGAGCGTTCCCATCACACAGATCGCCGCCGTCGCGGCAAACGCCCACGAGAAGTCCAAGACGTCAACCAGCAGTCCCGCGATCAACGGTCCAGCGAAGGCACCCAGGTCGGACGCCATCTGGTAGACGCCGATCGCCGTCCCACCTCGGCCGTGGACGACGTCGCCGACGGCTGCGTTGCTGCTGGTGCCGAGCAGGGCAGCTCCCAGGCCGAACAGCACCATGGCGGTGACGTATGAAGGCAGATTCTCGATGGCGGTGAGCAACACGAAAGCGACTGCCATCGCCAACGACCCTGCGATCATCGAAGGACGCCGACCGCGCGAGTCGGACGAGCGCCCCGCCGGAATCAGGACGATCCCTTGCGCCACGGCGGAGATGAAGATGCCGAGCGCTACCCATGACTCGGACAGCAGCAGCGCTTCGGTCACGAACAAGGGCAAAACCGAGCCGCGGATGCCGAAAAGAGCCCAGCCGGTTGCGAGGTTGTTCGTTACGGCAGCCCAGTAGGCGCGGTGGTGCACCGCCACCGACAGTGGAGTAGGTGCGACGTCTGTGCCAACCGCCTCTTCTCGCGCTTGAAGCCTCGAATGCGCGAGGAAGACCAGACCGATCGAACCGGCCACGATCAGCGTTCCCGCATAGACGAAGAAGGGCAATCGAATCGAGATGGCGGCTAGGGGGGCACCAAAGAGGGGTCCGGTGACCCCTCCAATCAGGAAACCACCCTGAAACGCCAGTGCCGCCCGGCCGCGTTGATTCGGCAGGACCACGCGAAGCAGCAACGCATAGGCCGACACGGTGAACATCGCCGATCCCACGCCGCCAGCGCCGCGTAGGAACAACAGCTGCCAATACGTCTGAGCCAGGCCCGCGAGAGCACTGGAAACTCCAACGATGAAGATTCCGGTTCCTAAGATCAGTCGCTCGCCGAGCCGATCGACGAGCCAGCCTGCCGGTGGCGAAGAAGCGAACCGGGTCAGCGCAAAGACTGAGATCACCGCGCTCGCTGCGAAGGCCGAGACCCCGAAGTCTTTGGCGAACAGCGGGATCACCGGGAAGACGATCCCGAAGCCGACGGCCACGGCAAAGGCGACGGCGGTGAGCACTGCGACTTCGCGCGGCATACCGCGGAATGTGGACGCGACCCACTCCCATGGACGCGCGACCAGATTCACGCCGTCGATCCAATCACGCTCAGTCTGAGCCAGCCCGCTGGTGGTCCCGAACAATCGCGTTCCCGCCACCGTCGAGAGAGTTCGTCTGCGACCATGGGTCGGTGATCTCGTGTGGCTCTGGTGTCGCGGTGGGCTTTGACCTCTCGCGTACCGCGGTCATTGCTGCGTCCCGCGCGCTTGCTGAGCTCTCAGAACCGGCTGTTCTGGCGTGCATCTTCGTGCGTGCCGCCAATCCCGACGACGTAGCCGCGGCGCTGGCAGCCGCACAGCGGACGATCGGGGCTCCACACTCGATCGGTTGTTCGTCGACTCACGGTGTGATCGGCGGCGGTCATGGGATCGAGGACGTTTCGGCTGTGAGCGTGTTCGTCGCATCTGGACCAGAGCTGCAGGTGCGGTCATTCCACCTCGAAGTGATGCCTACACAAGATTCGATTGCCGTCGTCGGCATGCCGGATATCGATCCCTCTGATCAAGTCGCCGTTGTGCTCGCGGACGCGTATTCGTTCCCGGTCGAAGGCTTCGTCGAGTCGTCGACGGTCTCGCTGCGCGGTCTTCCAGTGGCGGGTGGCATTGCCTTGGGGGGACAGGGGTCTGGGTCGACTCGCTTGCTGATCGACGATCGGGTGGTCGACCGTGGCGCGGTCGGTTTGGTGCTGAGCGGTGAGGTGATGGTCGAGGCGATCGTCAGTCAAGGATGCCGTCCGGTGGGTAACCCCATGACTGTGACCAAGTGTGAAGGCAATGTTCTGCTCGAGCTCGCCGGTCGGCCGGCGCTGCAGCGACTGGAAGATCTATTGCTGTCCCTGCCACCGGAAGATCAGGCCATTGCCTCGACCGGCCTGCAGATCGGGGTGATCCATGACGAGTACGTCGATACGCATGAGCAAGGCGACTACCTGATCCGCAATCTGGTGCGCGTCGACGTCGACCACGCTGCCATCGTGATCGCAGATGACGTCGAGATCGGGCAGACCATCAGTTTTCAGCTGCGCGATCCAACAGCCGCCAGCGCCGACCTGCGCCGGATCCTGGCGGAGTGGTCTCAGGGCAATCAAAGCCGCGCGGCCGGGGCCTTGCTGTTCTCGTGCAACGGACGCGGTGAGGCGTTCTTCACCTCGAGTGACCACGACGCAGTAACGGTGCGCGACAACCTCGGCGGCGCTGAGGTGGCTGGATACTTTGCAGCAGGTGAGATCGGGCCAGTGTCAGGTCGCAACCACCTGCATGGGTTCTCGGCATCCGTGGTGGTTTTCGACGGCGGCTAGTCGCCTCAGGCGCTGAACGGATCCGAGGTGTCCACCCGCACCGTGAGGCTCTTGCCGTTGGGCAACGAGTACGTGGTCTCGGTACCAACACGCTGACCCAGGACGGCGCCCCCCAAAGGTGACTGTGGCGAGTAGACATCGATCTCGTGGTGACCGGCCTGCTCTCGAGATCCGAGCAGGAACGTCTCACGTTCGCCATCTAGCGGTCCACCCATGAAGGTGACGCTCACCTCGTGGCCAACCTGCACGGTGCCGTCTGCCGCTGCTGGCGTTCCAACCTGCGCATTCTCCAGCAGGTGCCGGAGCTGTTTGATGCGGGCTTCGAGCTTTCCCTGCTCTTCGCGCGCAGCGTGGTAACCGCCGTTCTCTTTGAGATCGCCTTCTTCGCGCGCCGCTGCGATCTTCTGAACCACCTCGGACCGCCCGGTGGTGCTCAGCTGCTCGTACTCGTCCTTGAGTTTGTCGTAGGCGTCCTGGGTCAGCCAGGTGGTCATACGTCAGTCTCCTTGGGAATTGCTCGGGAAATGTTCGCTACCGGGGCGTATTCGTTCATTGCGGCTCAGGGGTTCTCAGTGAGCCGACAGCTCTCGACGAAGGCGCTGCTTGGCCGCGCCGTCACCGGTAAAGCGTAGACGACGGTGGCGCTGGAGCCGTCTGAGTGGACGGGGACTTGCGCCCTCCCCACCTCTACGCCGCGGACGTCCGTTGCCCGCACGGTGCACTCGGCAGTACTGCCGGCCGGCAGGAAGACATTGAAATTCACCGTCACGGACTGGTCCGAGACATCGGAGAAGCCGATCGTCTCCCAGCGCAGTTCCTGATTCGCGTGCTCGTATCCGGCCCAGATCACCCAACCGAGAAACGGGATGATCACCAGCGCCGCCACGACCGCCGCGCCCCATGGAACCCGGTCTGTGCCGTACCGCGCGGCCAGGGCAACCGGATCCGCACCCTCCGGCAGAGCGACGCCGCGTAGGTGACGGGGCAGTCGTGCGTGGCCATCGCTGCTTCTGCGCTCGCCTTTGCCAGCGTTGGCAGAGCGATCGGTGGGCGAACCTGACACGGTTGCATTGTCCTTCGTTGCCTATCCTGTGCCGGTGCCACCCTCCGCTTCGCAGTCCCTGCGCCTCTTGGCCGTGCACGCCCACCCCGATGACGAGTCGAGCAAGGGTGCGGCCACCACTGCGCGGTACGTGGCCGAGGGTGTCGAAGTGATGGTCGCGACGTGCACCGGTGGCGAGCGCGGTGAGATCTTGAATCCGAAGCTGGTCGATGATGCGGAAATCGCGGCGAACCTCAGTGACGTTCGCCGTCGTGAGATGGACAAGGCTCGCGAGATCTTGGGCATCCGACAAGAGTGGTTGGGGTTCGTCGACTCCGGCTACCTGGAGGACTACAAGGTCGAAGACCGCGATCAGCTGCCAGACGGGTGCTTTGCACGCGTTCCGCTCGCTGACGCCGCCAGGCCGCTGGTGCACCTCATCCGGTCGTTCAGGCCACAAGTGATCACCACCTACGACGAAGAGGGTGGATACCCGCACCCTGACCACATCATGTGTCACGACGTGACGATCGCGGCGTTCGATGCGGCGTCCGATGCAAGCCAGTACCCGGACGCGGGAGATCCCTGGCAGCCGCAGAAGCTCTACTACCACCACGGCTTTCACAAGGAGCGCTTCGAGGTTCTGCATCAGGGGCTGTTGGACGCCGGTCTTACGTCTCCCTTCGGTGAGTGGCTGGACGAGTGGGTCGACCGGCCAGGTGATCAAGACCGGATCACGACCCGGGTTCCTTGTGGTGAGTACTTCGCGGTCCGCGACGACGCGCTTCGCGCTCATGCGACCCAGATCGACGATGAGGGTTGGTGGTTCGGGGTCCCGCTCGAAATCCAGCAGCGGATGTGGCCGACCGAGGACTTCGAGCTTGCCAGGAGCCTGGTGCCCACCGACCTGCCAGAAGACGACCTGTTCGCCGGGCTTCGCTGAAGACGGGCACAATGGGTCGGTGATGAGCCTCAGCGTGGTCGGATCGGTTACTGGATCAGCGCGGCTGGTCGACGAGGCGACAGCAGATCAGCTCGGCCCCGGATTGGTCGCCTTCACCATCGTGGTGCTACTTGGCATCGCGACCTTCTTCTTGCTGAGGTCGATGCTCCACCACATTCGAAAGGTGCCGCCGTCGTTCGAGGACGAGACGCCCAGCAGCCGGGAAGAGGGGCAGGGGCCTTCAGACTCTGGGGTCAGCAAGCCGTGACGCCCGCTGCTCGCGCGCCAGATCTGCGATAGCAGTGTCTCGACACCTTCCCCAGAGCTGACCAGCAGGAAGATCCTCGCAAATCTGTCGCATGCCCAGATCCCCTGCGCACCTCGTCGCCCGTGGCCGCAATATGGGGTAGTGAGCAATCGCTTGGCCGAGTCAGCCAGCCCCTACCTGCAGCAGCACGCCGACAACCCGGTCGACTGGTGGCCTTGGAGCCCCGACGCTTTTGCCGAGGCCGAGCGTCGCGACGTGCCTGTGCTGTTGTCTGTGGGCTACGCAGCATGTCACTGGTGCCATGTGATGGCGCACGAGTCGTTTGAGGACCAGTCGATTGCCAACACGATGAACGAGCGCTTCGTGTCCGTGAAGGTTGATCGCGAGGAGCGGCCGGACGTCGACGCCGTCTACATGGATGCCGTCACCGCCATGACCGGTCATGGCGGTTGGCCCATGACGGTGTTTTTGACTCCGCAGGGGCAGCCGTTCTACGCCGGCACGTACTTCCCGCCGTCACGTCGAGGCCAGATGCCAGGTTTCGCAGAAATCCTCGTCGCTGTGTCGGACACTTGGCGCGACCGAACCGACGACGTGCGTGCACAGGCAACTCAGGTCATCGACCGCATTTCGGAGATGCGTTCGCAGCAGCCGAGCGGTGCATCGCTGCCAACCTCTGACGATGTCTCTGGCGCGCTAGCTCAACTCTCACAGCAGTACGACTATGCGCGGGGCGGCTTCGGCGCTGCTCCCAAGTTCCCGCCGAGCATGGTGCTCGAGTTCCTTATCCGTCACCACGCTCGCACACGCGATCCCGACGCGCTCCTGCTGGCTGAGGGCACTATGCGCGCCATGTCTGGCGGCGGTCTTTACGATCAGCTTGCCGGCGGCTTTGCCCGCTACAGCGTTGACGCTGGTTGGGTCGTGCCGCACTTCGAGAAGATGCTGTACGACAACGCACTGCTGGCCAGAGTCGCCCTACACCTTTGGCAGGTGAGCGGACGCGACCTGGGTCGTCGGGTGGCGGAGGAGACCGCTGACTTTCTGCTCGGTGAGCTGCGGACACCCGAGGGTGGGTTTGCCTCGGCGCTCGACGCCGACACTGACGGCGTGGAGGGCAAGTTCTATGTGTGGACGCCTCGGCAGCTCGTGGAAGTTCTCGGCCAAGACGACGGCTCGTGGGCCGCACAGCTGCTCGGTGTGACAGATGAGGGGAGCTTCGAGCAGGGCCAGTCGACGTTGCAGCTGCGAACCGAGCCCGACGACGATCGCCAACGCTGGCAACGGGTGCAGGCAGCCCTGCTCGCTTCTCGAGAGCAGCGCAGCCGCCCCGCGCGAGACGACAAGGTGGTCGCGGTTTGGAATGGTCTCGCTCTTGCCGCTCTCGCCGAGACCGGCGTCGCCACTCATCGAGAAGACCTGATCGATGCGGCAACGCGGTGCGGTGAGCTGCTCTGGGAATTGCACTGGACCGGCGAGCGTTTGCTGCGCGTTTCGCGCGATGGTG